>CAYXGP010000048.1:0-42298 GCA_964464515.1 uncultured Enterobacterales bacterium | reverse complement strand
ACTCGGCGAGAACAGCGGCTACGTGGGCCCCTCAAAGTGTCTGATAGACCTCACCTCCACTCAAGAAAAGGAGTTGGAGGCCGAAGTGTGACCTTCCCCCCCCCACTTTTCACGTTCTTGACATTTGGGCCCGAGCGTTGATGAGAGCTGAAAACTCGGCTCCTGACTTCGCGATTGTGTTATGTTCAGACGATGCTGGAGGTTCCATGAATCCTCGTGCCCTTCTCGCCCTGTTCGTGCTCGCCTGCGGTGACAAGTCCGACGACAGCGCCGCTGAGTCACCATCCACCTCGACCACTACCGTCGGCAGCACCACGACCGACGCTGACGGCGACGGCTTCACCGAAAACGAAGACTGCGACGACACCGAACCCGAGGTCCACCCAGCCGCGACCGAGGTCTGCGACGGCGTGGATAACGACTGCGATGGGCTGACCGACGACGCCGACCCCGAGGTCAGCACGTCTCTCACATGGTACGCCGACGCCGATGGCGATGGCTATGGCGACTCGACGGCCGCGCTCACAGCTTGCGAGCAGCCAGCCGGGCATGTGCCAGATGCTTCGGACTGCGATGATGATGACGCTGCGGTGAACCCCGACGGCGAGGAGGTCTGCGACGGCATCGACAACGACTGTGATGATGCGGTGGATACGCTGGACGGCGACGCGGATGGGTTCAATATCTGCGAAGACTGTGATGACACCGACCCAGGTATCCACCCCCTGACCGTGGAGCGGTGCCTCGACGGAAAGGACAACGACTGTGATGGGATCACGGACGAGTGTGACCCCATTACCCCCGAGCGCGCCCAGGCTGTGATCAGAAGCGAGAGTTCAACCTATGGTGGGGACATCTGCAAGTCCGGCGGCGACATGGACGGCGACGGCCTTGAGGACATTCTGATCGGCGCGCCCGGCGCCTACCCCGGCCAGCTCAATGAGGCAGGGGCGGTGTATGTGCTGTTCAGCCCGGTGGTGGGCGATGTGTCGCAGGGAGACGCCGATGTTGTGGTCTATGGTGAGGTTGACTACACCAAGGTCGGGCAGGACGTGTCGAGGGCCGGTGATATCAGCGGCGATGGCTTCGACGACGTGCTCCTTACCGGCGCGGTCCCTGGCGATGACTACTACAGCGTCCACGCGCTGTTCGGTCCGCTGACAGCGATGACCGTCGGTCTGTCTGAGGTGGTCTCCATCACCTTTGGGGACTCAAGCTACGACGATGACGTCAGAACCATGGTCGGAGTCGGAGATGTCGATGGGGATGGGGGAGGAGATGTCTTCTTCGGAGCCGCCGGTGGGACGTCTCGTCATGAATCTGTCGCCGCCCACCTGTTCTTTTCTCCCGTGTTGAGCAGTCGCTCACTCTCTGAATCAGATCTGAAGTTCTATCGGGAGGACGAGGATGACGGCGGGGCAGACTCTGTCGCCGGGCCTGGAGATCTGGATGGAGACGGACTGGTAGACCTGATTATGCGAGGTCCCTCGGAGATCGATGAGGATGCGGTCTCACGGGGCAGCGCCTACGTCTCGTATTCATCAAGCACCTATTCGGAAGGCGTATCCCTGGGTGATGTGGAGACAAAGTTCATCAACCTTACGGAGAAGGACGAGGACTTTCCTTTCCTCGGAGATGGTAAGACTGGAGATGTGAATGGAGATGGTTATGACGATCTGTTGTTCAAAAGCCCCTATTGGGGAGAGAGAGGCGGGGCTTTTCTATTTCTGGGCCCCACGGCAGAGGGCGTCGTCTCTATATTTGATTCGCACGCCACCTTTGAGGCCGGGGAACGAGATGGTTATGCTGGGTGGGCAGCATCAGGCATTGGCGACGTGAACGATGATGACCTGGGCGATGTCCTCGTCAGTGCTCCCTCCTACAGTGTGGAGGGAAGCGAAATTCACCGTGGATTGGGCGATGAAGGCTCCGTCTCTCTCTTTCTGGGACCGGTCACGGGGACCCTTTCGTTGGACAACGCCGACCTCCGAATCCATGGCCATAAGCGTCAGAATCTACTGGGACGGGAGGTTTCCCCCCTGAATGACGGAGATGAGTTTCTGGTCGGTGCTGGGGGGGGAACTGGCGCTGCGGATGGCGGGGGCGGAAGTGGATGTTATCTATTCAATGGGAGCGACCTGTGACCGCTACAACTCGAATCCACTCAATAGTTGTCCGGGAAATTGATGTTCATCGCTGATTGGTAGATGGATAGATATGTATACGTCGTATCGATCACGTTGGCACCCTGGGGGAACGTGTTTGCCAGCAAGGAAAGCCCTTGACCGGAGTAGAGCGAATCTGAACCGTATGAGAGATTGGTGTCATTCGTGATCAAGTAGGTCTTCGACGAGGGCAGTTCTCCAAATGTAGACCCAATGATACGGACAGACATGACGTCATCCCATGTTTTGCCACTACTATCTCCCACGTAGACCGCGCTCACTCCTCCGGTGGTCTCAGTCGCCGCGTCTTCGAAGACACAGTTGATGATGGCGAAATTCGCCGTACCATTGAAGACGTAAAGTAGTGCCCCGTTCTCCGTTCCGACAAAACGACAGCCCTCGAATGAGCAGAGGCGTGCATATTCTAGAGACACCGCAGCGGGGACCGACGATGCATATTTCCCCTCCTGATCCGGTACCGTGTACTCTCCGACGGAGTCCGCGAACTCCACATCGTAGACCTTGATGTCTGTACAGTTGATCGCAATCATGTGGTGGTTGTTGTTCTCGCAGCGCCCACCGAACCACTGAACTACCTGCGTCGCTCTCTCGGACCCGGAGCTCGTGAGACTACCATCCGCGGCGACAAAGCTCACCCCACAGGATCCAGCCGTCCCTGTAGAGGACCAGGTATGAAAGTCCAGGAACGATACATTCGTCATCCGGATTGCGGAGCAGCCCTCGAACTCGACTCCGGTAACCCCGGGCCATGACCCCGAACTGTCGGCCAGACGGTCCGCCTGCCTGAACACCAGATTCTCCAGCGCGGCTTCGACATCATAGACCGTTCCGGTGCTGTAGTCAGTTGCATTCCCTGATAGGCCATCCTCCCCCAGGAGCTGAAAGTGCAGCCCAATGTAACGCCCTGTCACATTGCTGATTGACGGGACGAACCGTTGCGCACGCAGATCCACAATGATGGTCCCATTGCGGATCGATATGTACTCCGTCACCGTAATGGTCCCGCGAATTATGTACTCCAAACCCTCTAAATCAACAATCGCACCAGGAAACCGCCCCCCGGTCCCGGAGCCGGTTCCTGAGAGTACGTCTGCGATCGCCGCTTCGAGAGCGTCTGTGTCATCGGTCGAGCCATCCCCAAACGCGCCATATTCTCTCGGATGAACAGCAAGTACTGAGTCAAACATCTTCTTCTCGATGGAGCAGTGAAGGCATCAGGGGCTACAACGCCGAGCGCGCGCAGATAGACAACGGAAGGCTCTATGAGGGCTTGACGTAGAACAACCTGATATCTACAGGCGTGTAGCTGCGAGCACAGTGGTTCGGAAAGAACATGGTTATAACCGGTTATACCGAGAGTTCGTCGCGCCGTTGGGCCCGCGGCCTCGCAGGCACGCAAATCCGCGCCGAGGGTCGTCAGGCAAGCCCTCAGCTGGAGCCGACCGAGTTGTATCCCATGACCGATGTCTCAGTCGCTGCACTATAGAACACAAATTCGAGGTTGTTATTCATCAGCGCCCCGACCGCGGCAGGAACCGGGACCTCCAGCGCCACACCAACGCCCGCGAAGCGACGCTCGACGCCCTCGGTCGTGGATGAATTTGTGAGCTGGTAGGAAGAACTTGTGGCAGGGAATGAGTTTGCAACCAGCGCCAATGCGGGTCCGATCAACTGACCTCCTACCACCTGACTCCCGGCGGAGCTGGTGGTTCCCTCGTTGTTGATGACGTTCGCCATGCCGGTAGTCTGTGTGAAGGTACACCCGATGGCTCGAACATTGGCCGTCCCCTGGATGTCCAGGGCTGTAATCGGTAGGTAACCGCTCTGAGAGACCTCGAAGCGACAGCCCACGAAGCAGACATCCTGACCATCCGTCAGCAGGACAAGCTGGGCGTCGTCAGCCTGGTCGAATGAGCACTCGACAAACAGGGTGGAGTTGGAGGAGGTGCACGACACTCCCGCCTCATCTTCGGCATCCTGGAACCAGACACCGATGATGAGAGTGTCTGTACATGATTCTACGATGAGGTGTTGAAGGTTGCTCACGCCACTGGCCCGCTCACCGCACGATCCGCCGAACCACCTGGTTGACGAGCATGAGGACAGGTAGATCCCGTAACAGGCATAATACCCCAATTTTGTCCCCGCCCCTGAAGGGTTGAACCCTCGGACGTTTACATTGGACAGACAGCTATTCCTTCCATAACTGATGTGAAGGCCCGTGAGATATGAGTAGCTTCCGCTGGCGTAGATGTTGACGTTCGAGACAATGGGAGACACGGTGTCGTCTGCGGACGTTCCGGTGATGTGAAGACCGATAGTAGGGTTGTTGTCGTCGGGTTCCCTTCTTCCGATCAGCAGTGTGCCGTTTCGGATGTGCAGATCACCCTGAGCGATGAGTCCTGTGACCGACATATGATATGCATCAACCCTCACATACCAGGTACGACCGCAGAGGTCGAGCGGCAGGCCGAGGTCGAGAGCTACGTCAATGGCGCACTGGATTCGCGGATACTCGTCTGACTCTCCCCGGTCGTATGGGCCATCGTAACCACCGATTCTGCCGTAGTACGAAGAACTGTCATTAGTGTAGTCGGGTCGGCAGTCGTATGGTGTGATTGCAACCGCATCGTCGGCGTACAGAACATTGACCTCGATTGCCGTACCTCCATAGTAGTCCTCATAGCCCGTTCTTGTCTCCCGGTACTTGTACTCAGGGTCTGGTCGTCTTCCTCCAGCTCCATGAAAGGGAGATACTGAACTCTTCTTCTTCATGGGGACAGACATCATTATGGGGGCAGACATCGTTACCTCCACATATCCGGTCCACATATACTCAAGGTGGACCCAGAGAGGGGTGAGCAGACCTATAGGTTCTGGTCTACAAGGTTGATATTGAACAGAGAGGCGTAGGACCCATTTCGCACGTTGAACACATGTGCTTCGGTGACGACTGATGGAAAGGTGTTCGCGATCAGCGCCAGCCCGGGACCGGTACCTGGTGATGCTGGGCTAGCCATGTTGAGAATGCTCACTCCAGATCCTATGGATCCTGTTTCCCCGAATATGGACGCCGTGATGCGTACACCAGATACGGCGCCCCAAGCGGCCATTGGGGAGGATTCCCTCCCGAGGTACACCGAGTGGGCACTGGCGTTCTCGAATTGGCATCCCAGCAGGGATACTCCAGAGGATGAGTCCGCGATGTTCAGCAGACGCTCCCACATCGGGTACGTGTCATGATCGACAAATCGACAGCCCAATAGTGACACATCATACGATTTTTCGATCAGCATAGCGGTGTCATCCGGTGTGGTCGCCGTGGATGTCTGGTCCTCCGCGGAGAAGACCACCCCCACAATGGAGGCGCCCTTGCAGTCCGACATCCATGCTGCGCGAGTACACACTGAACACAACCCACCACGCCAGCTCACCGCCTCGCAGCCGTTGCTCAGGACCAGACCGACGCAGCCTTCGCCTTCGAAGTCAACGAAGGAGACATTGGAGAGTATTGCATTCCGTGCGCCGTCCAGAAACAAGCCAGCGTTGTATTGCGGTGAACTACTCGTCATCTTGAACGTGACGTTCTCAACTCTCAGGAGTATGCCCTCATACTCCGTCTGCACCTGTCCGCTGGATGTCAGGATCTCGTTTGGTGCGCTCTGAATGACCACGGCGGATCTCAGTCCTCGGCCCACTTCGGGGCTCCCCAGGAATGACGTACCTGGCCTGACAGCGACCAGTATCGTCCCATTCCGGAGGGTGAGCTCATGCGTGTATCCAGTGTCATAGGTGACCAGAACCCGGTGCCCTATCAACCAGTTCTTCCCGCAGAGGTCCAACGGGGCCTGATGGTTGGGGCTCGTCGGATCAAGAATGTCGTCGATTGCGGCCTGCAGTAGTTCCGAGGCCGAGATACTCCCGTCCGCAAGACTCTCCGCGACGCTCGTGGACCTCGCGTATGTGTTCATGTAGTCGAATGGGGTGACGTATGACAAAGCTCTCACCGCCCTTCAGGGGGATTGGTATCACCGTACAGGAACCCATCACATCCGTCGGACGGGGACCTCGTTCGCTCGATCAGGTCTCGCTCGCTGGGATCTCACCCCGATGAGGTGACATCCCAGCGGTCCGAAAAATCAGTCCTTGCGCCCGCAGGCCGTGATCCGCACATACGCCGTCGGGGTGGTCCCGCCGAGCGTGAGCTGGACCTTACCGAACTTGCCCAGGTAGGCCGATCCGGTATCAGCGAAGACCTCGTAGGGCGTGGCGGAGATGCTCTGGGCGTTGAGCAGCGTGGTGTGTGTGACCCACGACAGGCCGTCGTTGCTGTGCCAGTATGTGAGCGTGATATCGGGCGACGTGCCCGTGGAATTGGAGACATAGACCTGGAACGCGATCTTGTCGGCGATGCCGTACTGCTCGTTCTGTCGCGGGTCGCTGTCGATCGGCGTGGTGCCATCGACGACCTGGTCGAACGTGGTGACGGTGTAGACAATGTTGCCTCCGGAGTTGGAGGACTCGAGTCGGCTGCGGCGCATGGCTTCTCCTGTTGAGACGAGGGGAGACGAACGCGCAAAACCAGAGGAAGATCCTCCGTTCCGGTGGGGCCGGGCGGCGCGTTCTGAATTGAGATGGACGCCGAATCTATACAGTGCGCCCCGATAGAAGGCCAGACCGAGGATAAACACAGTCTGTACTCATCCGACGGGTCAATCCCTGGACCTGGAGAAGGGCGAGACCACGCCGGCAACGATCGACTCAGGCCCCAGGCGCTGACCACGCGGATCGCGGACCGCGGGCCCGTGGATCGCGAGATCGAGGAACCGCGAAGTCGAGGCTACGCGGATCCGCGAAGTCGTGGGCCGTCTCTTCCGTGGCCCCGTGTGAGCGACCCGCCCCACCAGCCTCTGACACTGGCACCTTCTCCCCACACCCTGATGGCGTCATGCGCCCTGGTCGTCGGCCAGACCTCCTGACTCGTTCCCGTTGTGGAGCGATGTTCCCGCCGTGGAGTAGTCGCGGGTCATGAATCGCGGTCTCGTGGCGAGCGAAGCGACCGAGGTCACGCGGGTCCGTGAAACCGCGCTTCCGTGGGTCCGAAGCAACCTGGTCACGTGGTCTCACGGTCAACCGGCAACGCGGCTTCGCGGCTTCGCGGCTTCACGGTCAACGGAGCCGCTCTGGAGGAGCCACGGTTTCGCGGAGCCACGGGTCGCTTCGCTCACGACTCCACGGATTCACGGACCGCGGTCCCACGAGTTCGCTCAACGAGATCGAACATCGAGATCGATTGCTCCACAACGGGATCGAGCATCGAGCTTCGAGCGTCAGAGCCGGCCGTGGCCGCTCACCGACACTCAAGCCGCCGGACCAACCAGAAGCAGGAGAGACCCCAGAAGCAGAGAGGGGCGAACCGAAGTCCGCCCCCCCAGGGGTGAGTCAGTCGATCAACCGACTACTTCTTCTTGCTCCAGGCGCTGACCTGAAGGTGACCGCCATAGGCCAGCCCGAAGGTCTGCTCGGTGGGATCGTCGACCAGATCCGGAACCATGGCGAAGCCGAGCGCGGGGACGACGTACATGCCGAAGCCGAACTTCTTGACGGACTGGGCGCCGACGCGGGCGCAGAGCATGGCGTAGAGATCGACCGGGTCGAAGCCGGTGTTGGCGTCGATGTCGAAGCTGGTGCCCCACTGCCAGACGCCGTTGATGTTCTCGGAGACCTTGCCGTTGTCGGACTTGTTCTTCTTGTAGGCGTTGATGCCGACGTGGAAGCCGGAGACCTTGTCACCGTCGCCGTCGACCTCCTTGCGGGTGATGGACGCGAGGGTCTCGAGGGCGTCGACCTGGACGACCCAGCCCTTGGGGTAGAAGTCGACCGAGGGGACCCAGTTCATCGGGGAGATGCCGAAGCCTCGGCTCTCCATGATGGCGCCCTGATGGACGGTGAACCCGACGGTGGCCTCGGCGGTCAGGGGCAGCGCGGTGAGAGCAGCGACGGCCAGAAAACGCTTCATTTGGTGTTCCTCCATGGATGAGCGCCAGAGTTGAACGGCAGCTCGGGGGTGAGGGATGGTGGGAGCAGCCTCACCGGGTAGCGGTGATGACGTCGCAGCATCTTCCCAAAGCGATCTGCAGGAGTCAACCGGCGTCTTTTGCTGGCAATCGTCAGCGACCTGCCCGGGGTCAGCAGTCCACGCCGGGCTCGCAGCCCGACCCGACGAGATCGCGGGTAATCTCGGTCAATTCGTCGTCACCGGTCTCGATCTCGAGCACCAGCTCACCGGTGAACTCGCCTGAGGCGTAGGGGCGAACAAGATGTTGAACGGGAACTCGCTGTCTGGCTCCATGCGCAGCGGCAGCGGCAGATCGTCCTCGCCCAACGAGAAGGCCGACGAGGTGAGATCGCCGAGGTAGATGTCGAACAGGAAGACGGCGCCGCCCTCGTTGACCCGGACCGTGGCCGTGCGCACCGCGGCAGGATCCGCAGTGGAGACGACGTCGAAGTCGATGTCGCCGCTGGGCTCCAGGATGACCTGACCGCCCGCTTCAGCCCCGACCGTCGTCGCGGTGGCGGCGCTGTAGCTCTCCAGCCCGACCTGTCCGCACCCGACGCCCAGCGGCCCCAGAGCGCCCAGCGCGAAGAGCTGTCGTAGGTTCATCCGGTCATCTCTCCACCCGGCGATCAGCGTAACGACGTCGACGAATCTCGTGCAAGAGCCGCCCGGCTGCCGGATTCCGATCCATAATCGGTCATCGCGGCCCGCCCTGGCCCCGACATGGAGCGACACCGTGTCCGGAATCTTCTCCCCCCCCACCACTGCGCGGGTCGCAGCCACCCTGCAGCAGCGCTGCGCCGAGGACTGGTCCCGTCGGGACGAGGCGGAGCTCCGTGAGCTTCTGGCCGAGGCGGTCTACCTGGAGCGCCAGCGCTTCGCGCGCGACCGAAGCCGCCTGACCCAGGACGACCGCGACGAAGCGGCGGCCATCGAGCACGCGGCCCGAGCGCTGCATCGCCCCGACCGCAGCCGCCTCGAAGGCGCGCTGCTCCGTCTGGTCGCTCGGTACGCCCACGAGATCCACAACCGGTTCTCGCCGCGGGCCTATCAGTTCGCGACGCGGGTCCTGCCCAGCGCGCTGGGCCGCCTCCTCACCGCGTCGCTGGGGGTCCCCGGCGCCGACGCCGGCCCCAAGGGGCTGGCGCACCTGGAGCACCTGCAGGTCGAGGGGCCGCTGGAGCAGCTCCGCGCCCTGGCGAAGACGCACACCCTGGTGGTGGCGCCGACGCACATGTCGAACCTGGACAGCCCGATCATCGGCTACGCGCTGCACGCGGCGGGCCTGCCGCCCTGCATCTACGGCGCGGGGCTGAACCTGTTCGGCAACCCGGCCATGTCCTTCTTCATGAGCCGGCTGGGGGCCTACACCGTCGACCGCCGCAAGAAGCACCGCCTCTACAAGCAGGTGCTGACCGCGTACTCGACCGACGCCATCACCCGGCGCTGTCACTCGCTGTTCTTTCCGGGCGGCACCCGCTCGCGCTCGGGGCGCGTGGAGCATCGCCTCAAGAAGGGCCTGCTCGGCACGGGCCTGGTGGCCTGGCAGCGAAACCTCGCCGCGGGCACGGAGAACCCGGACGTGCTGGTGGTGCCCTGCACCCTTTCGTTCTCGCTGGTTCTGGAAGCCGAGACCCTGATCGAGGACGCCCTCGCCGAGGAGGGACGCAGCCGGTACATCATCACCGACGACGAGTTCTCCGAGCCGCGCACCGTCGCCAGCTTCGGCCGCCAGGTGATGAGCCTCGACGCCAGCGCGATCATCCGGTTCGGCGCGCCGCTCGACCCGATGGGCAACGCCACCGACGAAGCTGGGGGCTCGCTGGACGGCCACGGCCGCCCGATCGATCGCCGCGAGTATGTCACCGACCGCGCCGGCGCCGTGGCCTGGGACACCCAGCGCGATCGCGTCTACACCAACCGGCTGGCCGGCGCGATCTGCCGCGCCTACCACCGCGACAACACCGTCCTCAGCACCCACGTGGCCGCGGCCGCCGCCATGCGCCAGCTCGGGCGTCAGAACCCGGGCTCGGACATCTACCGGCTGGCGGTGGGCAGCCCCGCCGAGCGCACCGTTCAACGCTCGGTGCTGCTGTCCGGAATCGACGCGCTGCTGGGAGAGCTGGACGCCCTGGTCACGGGCGGCCGCATCCGCAGCCAGCTCCGCGGTCACAGCCAGGGGGCCGACGGCGAGCGGGCCCGCGGGCTGCTCACCCACGCCATCGATCGCTTCGGGCGCTTCCACAGCCGAGCCACGCTGGCGCCCCAGGGAGAAGGCGCGCTGGTCGTCGATGCGCGCCTCGCGCACTACTACGCGAACCGCCTGATGGGCTATGGCCTGCCCGAGCTGGGCTGAGCCTTGTTTCTGTGTGATTCACATCCTGGTGATCCACATCTTGTTTCTTGATGTTCCACAGGAGGGTGCGAGATGAACGTCGGCGTCATCGGTGGAGGAGACTGGGGTCGCGCGCTGGCTACGCTGGCCGCGGAGGCGGGGCACCGCGCGCAGATCGGGTACCGCTCGCGCCCCCCGGGAGGGCTGCCGGGCACCCCCAACCTGGCGGGCCTCGTTCGGGAGTCGGAGCTGGTGCTGCTGGCGGTGCCGCCGCAGTCCATCCGCGAGGTGATCCGCACCGCCGCCCCTTCGGCGAGCGCGCGCATCGTCATCGCCTGCCGGGGCATCGAGCCCCACACCGGCGGGTGGCTCACCGAGGTCATCCCGACCGAGAGTGCGTGCCTGCGCGTGGGCGTGCTCACCGGTCCTGCCCTGGCGGCAGAGGTCGTCCAGCGTCGCCCCTGCGCGCTCCTGGTCGCCAGCGCCTACGACGAGGTCTGCACCCTCACCCAGCGGGCGCTCCACTCGTCGATCTGCCGGGTCTACAGCACCCGCGATCTGCGCGGCTCGGAGCTGGCTGGCGCCATGGTGAACGTCATGGCCGTCGCCCTCGGCATGGCCGACGCGCTGAAGCTCGGCGTGGGCGTCCGCGGCGTCATCGTCACCCGCGGACTCGCGGAGGCCATGCGCCTCGGAGAGACCCTGGGCGCGCAGCAGCGCACGTTCGCTGGCCTGGCCGGCGTCGGTGACATCGTGGCCTGCGGCTCGCACCCCAGCCACCCGGGGTACCAGGCCGGCCGGGTGCTGGCCCGCGGAGGGACCGATCCGGCGGTGCAGCAGCAGACCGGCGCCCTGCTGGCGCTGGCCCGTCGGCAGAAGGTCGATCTCCCCATCACCGAGGCGCTGTACGCCATCTCGGCAGGCAAGCTCAAGGCGCGGCTGGCGATCGACCACCTGATGCGGCGCGAGGCGACCGGCGAATAGCGCCTGCCGCATTCGGCCCCTCCCAGCCTCTGGGGCCTACCTCATTCTGCCGACCTACCTCATTCTAAAGATCTCCACGCTGCCCGTGGTGCCAGGGCCGGCGGTGGTCGACGCCACCGCGCCGCCGACGCACTCCAGCGCGCCCGGGGCCGGCTGATCGGCGCCGAAGCGCACCCGGCCGGGCCGCCCCGTGGAGTCGTAGATGACGTCGAGGTTGGCGATCACGGGCTTGGGCGCGAGGTCCAGGCAGCTCGATAGCTCGCCTGACATCGGCCGGAAGATCGCCTTCAGCTCTCCGGTGATCCTGGCGCGTGTGCCGGTGTCGGGTGGCCGGGCAAGGGCCGCCTCGCGACGCACCGCGTAGGTGCGGGACGGCACCGCCCGACTCACCAGGATCTCCCGCCCGCTCATTCGATCGACCCAGTGCATCACCGTGCGCTCGCCCGTCTGCCAGCTCACCGCGTCGCCGAGCGCCCGATAGCCCTCGGTAGACGGCCCCAGCACCACCCCCTGCCACTGCTCGCTGGCCGCGCGGGTGTAGTACGCCGTGTCGATCGAGCCGTCACGCACGAGCCAGGCGTCGACCAGCGCACCGTGTACGTACCGCAGGAACCGCCGCTCCCCCCGCGGGTGGGGCCCGGGGATCTCCACGTCCTCGGGGCGATCGGTGGGCCCGCTGCCGATGTAGCCGGCGTCGGGCAGGAAGAAGTCCTTCGGCCGGCGCACCACGTCCAGCGGCTGGTCGCCCGTCCCCCAGACAAGCGCGCCCGGTCCCCCCGGCTGCAGCCAGGCGTCGTCCGCGAACACCACCCGCGCGAGCAGGCAGAGCAGTAGTGGCGTCATGGGCACCTCGGCTGGGCCTCCCAGCCTACCCGACGTCCCCCGGCGAAGGCTGATCCTTCGGGGCGTCTGCCTCGGTGGTCGCGTCCTGCTGCGCCTCTGCCTCGGCTGGCTCCCGCGTGTTCGGCTCCTGCGCAGCGGATTCCTGCGCGGCGGGCTCCTGCCGAGTGACCTCGCGCGGCTCCCTCCCCCTGGTCGCCCCCCCCCTCTTCTTCCCTCTCCGGCTGCTCTCCGAAGCCTGCGCGGATCCGGGGCCGCGGCGTCCCCACCCCGAGCCTCGCTCCGGACCGCGCGGGACGGGGAACGGCCCGACCCGCGCCTCGTCCCAGTCCTGTCGCAGCTCCGCCAGGGCGCGATCCCAGCGGGCCAGCATCGGAGGGATGGCGAAGGGCACCGCCAGCGCCTCCGCGTCGGCGGTGAGCGCGAGGAGCGGACCGGTGTCGACCGGGTCGGCCGCGTAGATCCCCAGACACGGGGCATGCTTGTCCTGGTGGAGCAGCAGCAGCGCGCGGCAGTGCTCGAGCACCTCGGCGACGGCGGCCGGCTGGAAATTGCGACAGGGCGCGCCGTGCAGCCGATGCCCCGTGAGGAGGAACAAGAGCTGGCGGAGCCACTCAGGCAAGCCGCCGCGATGGGCCTGCTCGAGGTAGTGATCGGCCAGGGGGGCGTCGCCGATCTCGGGGGTCGGCGCCGAGCCCTCCCGTTCGTCGTCGAGCGTCTGATCCGGACGCAGCACCATCACGGCGTCCGCGCCCGCGGCCATCGCGCGCGTGAGATCTGCCGGGTCGTCGGTGACGAAGCTCCAGCGCGCAGCCCACTCCTCCAGGGCGCCTCCGGGACGCCGGACCGGGTAGTGCTCCAGCCCACCAGCCCCTTCCGGGACCCGACTGGGCGGGGCGTCCTCGGCCCAGGCCACGAACAACGCGTCGGGGTACAGCGCCCCGGCGACCAGCTCTGCTGTGACCCCCGAGAAGCGCAACCCCCGGCGGGCATCCCGCGCGCTGTCGTCGGTGAACGAGGCGCCGCTCACCACCAGTCGATGCAGCAGCGGGGGCTCGTTCAGGGTGTACGAGTCCACCCAGCGCTCCCGACCGCGGCAGAGGCGGCCCGGTTCGTCCGGTCGGAATTCGCCGGTGGAGTAGCCCAGGGCATGGATCATTCCGCCCGGCTATCGCACGCATCGACACAGGACAAGGCGCCCGGGCGAGGTGTCCGGCAGCCGCGATCGGGGTAGGTCCCCCGCTCCCGAGGAGCCCCATGACCACCCCCACCCCCGAGCAGCCCACCCGCATCAAGATCGATCAGTTCGCCGCCGTCGATCTCCGCGCCGGCCGCGTGCTCAGCGCCGAGGCTCACCCGCGCGCCGATCGCCTGCTCGTTCTCAGCGTCGATCTGGGCGAAGAGGAGCCCCGAAGCATCGTCGCCGGGCTCGCCACGCGCTACGCGCCGGAGGAGCTGGTGGGGCGACAGGTCGTGGTCGTGGCGAACCTCAAGCCGGCGCGCCTGCGCGGGGTCCGCAGCGAGGGGATGCTCCTCGCCGCTGGCGCTGGCGCGGTGGAGGCGTTGGTGACGCTCTCACAGGACGTGGCCCCGGGAACGCAGGTTCGCTGACAGTTCGCTGACAGTACTGCCAGAAAGATCCGCCGAGCAGGGTCTGCTGGATCTGCTCCTGAGAGACAGTGGAGCAGTTGTTCTCGATTCTCGTGTCTCGATCATCGATCTCGTTGACGACTCTCGATGACCGTTCGATTCTCGTTCTCGATGATCGTTCGATTCTCGATCTCGAAGATCACTCTCGTGGAGGCACCGGTCAAAACGGCCCGAATTCGCGGACAGTTCAGGGGCAGCACCTCCGGGCTGCGAGAGCAGCCCGGGCCTGTGGGCGGCCCCCTTGTTCATCAAACGGCGAAAAGAGGGGGGAGGTCGAGTGTCTCGACCGGATCGGGGGGAGAGAATCTGTCTCTCCCCCAGTAAGGACGCGCTGGTCAACTGTCCGCGCAGTTGACCGGTGCCCTCTCGTGGATCACAGTCCGGGGAGTCGTGAGCGAAGCGACCCGCGAAGCCGTGGCTCCACCGCACCCCGCTACGACATTCAGAGGCGCCAGAGGAGATTTCGGGGACGAAGCCGCAAAAAAACCGCGCGTCTGGATGAGGTGCTGTCACATCCTTGGGACACGCGGCGTAATCAATTACCCTGGACGATGAGCCCTCGTTCTTCGTCCGCTCTACGTCATCCCCCATCATCGATCGCCCCGGAGCGCGTCATGTCCCGTCGGTTCCTCCTCCTGGCCTTCCCCGGCATGCTGGCCATGGCCTGCAACGAGTACGAGCTGGTCAACGATCAGCAGGGTCAGATCGACATCGACGATCACGGTGAACCGGACATCGCGGTCGATCCCACCGAGGTGAACTTCGCGCAGGTAGAGGTCAAGATCAACGATCAGAACGAGTACATCAACTCGGTCACCCAGATCGTCAACGTCACCAACGAGGGCGACGTCGATCTCCACATCGACAGCATCTACCTCTCCGACCTCAGCACCCCCTTCGAGGTCGGCGCCATCAGCTCAGTGCTGGTCACGTCGGGCAACTCGGCCCAGTTCTCGGTCACCTTCACGCCCCAGACCGCGGTGGAGTCGTCGGCCGAGGTGCTGATCGAGTCCGACGACCCGGACGAGCCCACCCTCTCGGTGCCGCTGCTCGGTGAGGGCATCGCCCCCATCATCGACGTGACCCCTGCCGAGTACGACTTCGGCACGCTGTACATCGGCTGCGAGGGCCTGCAGCCCATCACGATCACCAACGTGGGCAACGCCGACCTGATCATCGACAGCCTCGACTACAGCACCGCCTCGACCACCGACTTCACCTTCGACGACGAGGCGGAGGGCATGGGCGCGCTGCCGTGGACCCTGGGCGCCGGCGAGAGCACCGAGGTCTTCGTCAACTACGCGCCCTTCGACGAGTACCCCGACGTCGCCTACCTGGCGGTGGAGTCCAACGACCCCTACACCCCCCAGGTGACCATCAAGCAGGACGGCAACGGCGAGCTGTATGGCACCAACCTCGACGCCTACCAGCAGCCCCTGCAGGGCATGACCGACATCATCCTGGCGGTCGATCGCTCCTGCTCGATGGATGACAACATCACCAACGTGCAGGACAACTTCGACATCTTCGTCAGCCAGATGGCGAGCCTGGATACCGACTTCCACATCGCCGCAACGGTCGAAGACAACGGCTGCGTCAACGGCGCGGACCTCTATATCGACAACACCTTCAGCGAGAGCGACGCGCAGGCCGCCATTACCGCGCAGATCAACCTGGGCGCCAGCTACGGCTCCAACACCGAGCGTGCGTTCATGCTGCTGGAGTCCGCGCTGGCCGAGGCCGTCACCTCGGGCGGCTGCAATGAGGGTCTCCTGCGCGACGACGCCGGCCTGAACCTGGTGGGCGTCTCCGACGAGCCGGAGCAGAGCGTCAGCGACTACTCCTACTACGTCTCACTTTTCCAGAGCCTCAAGGGCGACCCCGAGCAGGTCGTGATGCATGCCATCGGCGGTGACTACCCCAACGGCTGCGCGTCGGCGTCGGCCTACACCGGCTTCTACGAGGCCACGGTGGCCACCGGCGGTCTCTTCCTCAGCATCTGCGCCACCGACTTCGGCTCCCACCTCCAGGCCCTCGCCGAGAACGCCGAGGTGGGTGAGATGCGCAGCTACGAGCTGACCGAGTGGCCGGTGCCCGGCACGATCGCCGTCAAGATCGACAGCGTCACCACGACCGTCGGTTGGGAGTACAACACCACCGACAACTCGGTCGACTTCGACGACGCCTACATCCCCGAGGGCGGCTCCACGATCGAGGTCGAGTACGCGCTCTACGGTGACTGCAACGAGTAGCAGGTCGCCTGGCTGAGCGGGATATGCGCATGGGTTGAGTCCGTCCCGGACCCGGAGGACTGCCCATGCAGCGTGACATCTTCAGCAAGGCTGCGGCGTTCACCCGCCACAAGGCCGTCCAGGAGATCGGTCTCTACCCGTACTTCCGCCCGCTGATGGAGAGCGAGGGGAGTCGGGTGGTGATCGACGGCAAGCCCCGCATCATGCTGGGCAGCAACAACTACCTCGGCCTGACCCACGACCCACGGGTCATGGCGGCTGCGACAGAGGCGATCCAGCGGTTCGGCACCGGCTGCACCGGCTCGCGGATGCTCAACGGTACACTGGAGCTGCACCTGCAGCTGGAAGCAGAGCTCGCGGAGTACCTCGGCAAGGAGGCGGTGCTCCTATGGTCCACGGGGTTCATGTCCAATTCCGGCTCGGTGGGCACCCTCTGCACGCGCAAGGACATCATCTTCGCGGACCGCGAGGACCACGCCAGCCTGATCGACGGCTTCCTGCTGTCGGGCGCCAAGCTGGTCCGCTTCCGCCACAACGACATGGCGGATCTGGAGCGGCGGCTTGAGCAGTGGTCCGATCGCCCCGCGGGCAGGCTGATCGCGGTGGACGGCGTCTACTCCATGACAGGTGAGATCGCTCCGCTGGACGCCATCGCCCCCCTCGCCAGGCGGTATGGCGCCCGCCTGCTGGTGGACGAGGCCCACGCGGTCGGCACCATCGGGCCGGGCGGGCGCGGCACCTGTCACCACTTCGGCCTCCACGATGACGTCGATCTGATCACCGGCACCTTCTCGAAGACCTTCGCCAGCATGGGCGGCTTCCTGGCCGGTCCGCAGTGCGTCAAGGACTACCTGATGCACCACAGCCGGCAGCTCATGTACACCGCGAGCTTCACGCCGGCGGTGGCTGCCACGGTGCTCGCCGCGCTGCGAATCCTCGTCGCCGAGCCGGAGCGGGTCGCGCAGGTGCGGGCCAACGCCGCCTGGATGCGCGGCGAGCTGGAGGCGATGGGCTACAACTGCCTGTCTTCAGACACCGCGGTGGTGCCCATCGTCATCGGACCGGTCGAGCAGATGCTCTGCTTCAACCAGCGCATCTTCGAGGAGGGCATCTTCGCCAACCCGGTGCTTCCCCCCGCGGTGCCCACCAACGCGTGCCTCATCCGCACGTCGTACATGGCCACCCACGAGCGCGGCGACCTGCAGGAGGCCCTGGACATCTTCCAGCGAGTCGGCGAGGAGCTGGGCGTCATCGGCGAGCGCCGAGAGGCCATGGCCGAGCACTGGGCGCAGATCTCCGCACAGATGGCCATATAGAGATGGCTGGTGGGCATCTCCATATGGCCGGCCATCTGATGCAGAGGGGCATCTGACTGGTGTCCACCAGGCGCCCCACGTCAGCGGAGTGACCCCGCGCATCGGCCTGGAGTGCCACGTCCAGCTCGCTACCAGCCGCAAGCTCTTCTGTGACTGCGAGACCGCGCGCGACGCCGAACGCACCACCTGCCCGATCTGCCTGGGCCACCCGGGGACGCTGCCGGTGCTGGGCGCCGAGGCGATCACCCTGGCCGTGCGGGCGGCGCTGGCGCTCGGCGCGGAAATCCAACCGCTCAGCCGCTTCGAGCGCAAGCACTACTTTCATCCCGACCTGCCGCGCGGCTTCCAGATCACCCAGCGCAGCCACCCGGTGGCGAGGGGCGGGGCGCTCGACACCCCGCGGGGGCGCTTCGCGCTGCTGCAGATCCAGATCGAGGAGGACACCGCGCAGACGCGTCGCGGTGAGATCGACTGGCGACGGGCGGGCACGCCGCTGATCGAGGTGGTCGGCGCCCCCGACATGACCGCCCCGGAGCAAGCGGGGGAGTGGCTGCGGATGCTACGGCGGGTGCTGGTGACCGCCGGCGTCACCGGCGGCGCCATGGAGCGCGGACAGCTTCGCTGCGACGCGAACGTCAGCCTGGACGGCCCTGACGGCGCGGGCACGCGCGTGGAGCTGAAGAACCTGAACGCGATCCGGGGCCTGGAGCGCGCGATCGCGGGAGAGATCTCCCGCCAGCGCAGAGTGCTTGAGCGCGGGGGGAGGGTCGCCGCCCACACCCGCGGCTGGACGGGTCGGGAGAGCCGATTTCTGCGCGGAAAGGAGCAGACCCCGGAGTACCGCTTCTTGCCAGAGCCCGATCTGCCCGCCGTGCCGATCGACCCGGAGATGATCGAAGCGCAGCGCAGGGCTCTCCCCGCCACCCCGCTGGCGCCGTGGTTGCTCGCGCGGGACGCCGAACCTCCTCCGCAGCGTCCTCTGCAGCGCAGCGCCCCCGCGATCTGGCTGGACAGCGAGGAGGCGCGCCTGCGAAATCGCTCCCGCGCGAGATCCCGCCTTCTGCCCGAGCACCGGGCGGATCTGGAGCGCCTGCTCGAGGCCGACACGATCGACCGCAGACAGGCTCGCCGGATGCTGGAGATCTGCTGGGCCCGCGGCATCTCCGTCGCCGAGCAGCTCCGTCGGATCCCCCCCAGGCAGAGCGTCGAGCAGATCACGGCGGTTGTCACGAAGATCGTGGGCGGCTATCCCAGGCAGGTCGCGCGGTATCAGCGCGGAAACCAGGGGATGATCGGGTTCTTCATGGGGCGGGTGATGGCCGCGTTGAGCAACGCCGACCCCGGCACGGTAAATCGGATCGTGCGAGACGTGCTGGAGCGCGCGTGAGCTTCTACTACTCCAGGGAATCAGGTGTCGAGGGACAGATCCTCACCGAAGATGGGGAAGCCCCCGGCCAGTCCCTCTCCCGCGTGCTCGAAGCGGGCCCCCTGCCCATCCGGGTCGCGCTGGAGCTGGTCGCCGCGCTGGCGGACATCATCACCATCGCTGACGAGGACGGCTTCTCCCACGGAGACATCGGCCCAGAAGCCATCAAGCTGGAGCTGTCGGGCGCGGTGAGCGTCGAGGGCTTCGGCCCCCCCCGCAGCGGGCCGGGGCGCGCACCTGAAGGGCCCTCTGGCGGCGTGGCCTCCGACACCTACTGCCTGGGCCTCGTGCTCTGCGCGGGCTGCACCGGCGAGCCGGTCACCCGGGTGCCGCGCCAGCGCGATCCACACGACGACGCCATCGTCGAGCGCCTGTCCGCCATCGACTGGCAGGCCCTGAGCGCGAAGCGCTGGATGGACGAGCTGCTGACGTTCCTGTGCGGGATGTTGGCCTTCGATCCCGAGGAGCGCCCCCACCCGCTCGACGTGGCGAACCTGCTCGGCCCCGCGTCGCAGCAGGCCGGACCGGATGACCTCCAGACCTGGGCCGCGCGCGAGCTGCCGCGGCTGGAGAGCGGACGAGGAGCGCCGCGCCGCCGCCCGCTCCAGGCTCCGATCGAAGAGGAGCTCACCGGCCCCGAGGCCCTCTCCACGCCCGCCGCGGTGCCCGGCCTGTTCAAGAAGCGGCAGGCCGCCAGCGCCAAGGGCGAGTCGACCTCCTTCTGGACGCGCGACAAGATCGCCGATCTGCTCGCAGAGAGCGACGAAGACAGCCTCCCGGCCACCCGCCCGCCACCCACGCCGCTGGCTCCGCCGGCCCGTCCGGCCCGGCCAGCGCCACCCGCGCCGTCTCGCCCGCCCCCTGCGGCCGTCCCCGAAGATCTGGCCCCGTTCCCGGACTCCACGATCTCGGGCGCGTTCGAGCTGGGCCCGCTGGTGGAGAAGCTCGCTCGACCAGCCCCCAAGCGGCCACGCCCCCCCGTGCCCTCGGGGCTGCCCCGGCGGGCACCCTCCGCGCCCGCCGTCCCGCGTCCTGCCCGTCCACAACAGGCGGCCCGTCCGCAGCAGGCGTCGGCCCCGCCGCTCATCACCGGCCGAACCGCGTCGGCGGCGCCCCGTGCCCCCACGCCACCCGCTCCGACGCCGGACCCGCCCGGGCCCGCTCCCGCCGACCGCGGTCCCGCGCTCAAGATCGCTCTGGCGGTCCTGGTCCTGGCCGCCCTCGGCTGCGGGGGCAGCGGGGTGGTGTTCGGGGTCTGGTACTTCGTATTTCGTGACAGCGCGGGCGTCGCAGAGGCGCCCACCAGCGTGCAGGCTGCCGAAGCCCCAACCGAGGAGCAGGAGGACACTGCACCCCCCGCCTCCGAAGAGGCGGCGATGCCCGCCAGCTCCAGCAGCTCCCGGTCGAGCACCGACAGCAGCTCCCGGTCGAGCAGCTCCAGCAGCAGCGCCAGGACGACCAGCAGCTCCAGCAGCTCCGCTGGCAGCAGCAAGAGCAGCTCCTCCTCCCCCAGCACCACGACCAGCGCCCTGGAGGCCACGGCGGCGCAGGGAAGCACCCCCAGCGACCCGGGGCCCGTCGGCAGCTTCCCGGCGACCGTCCGCGTCACCGTGGAGGGCGCCGAGGCGTCGCTCTCGTGCGGGGACGGGCAGCGCTCGGAGTTCGTCGGAACAGCGCGCCTGGAATTCGCTGACATCACGACCTGCATGATCCAGGTCGGCGACGCCCGCGGCGTGCTGACGGTGGGCGGGCCCGGCAGCTTCGGCGGCGCCTCCGCCGGCCCCCGCGCCAGGTGCCCCCCGCGATGCGCCGCGCCGCCCGCGGCAGCCCCCGGGGGGCGGCGCACGCCGGCGGCGCCGTGATCCGACGCGCGCTCGACGAACACGGCGGGGCGCGCCGAGTTGAATTCAAGGGCCCCATCGATCTGGTGACGGAGGTCGATCTGGCCTCGGAGTCAGCGATTCGGGAGCTGCTGGCGCGGCGCAGCCCGGGGGTACCGGTGCTGGCCGAGGAGTCGGGCGGAGAAGCCCACCAGGGCACGCGCTGGCTGGTCGACCCACTCGACGGCACGACGAACTTCGCCCACGGCTTCACGGCGTTCGCGGTGTCGGTGGGGCTGCAGCAGGACGGTCAGATCGTCGCTGGCTGCATCTACGATCCGGTCGCCGATGTCACCTATTGCGCGGCCCGCGGAGGAGGGGCGTTCGCCGATGAGGCGCGCCTGCGGGTCTCCCAGACCTCCGCGCTGTCGGGCGCGCTGCTGCTCACCGGCTTCCCCTACGACCGCCGGGAGCGCGCGGCGTTCTATCTCGCGCCGTTCACCGCGTTCCTGCTTCGCGCCCAGGGTATCCGCCGCTGCGGCGCCGCCGCGCTGGACTTCGTGCGGGTGGCGACCGGGCAGGCCGATGGATTCTGGGAGTTCGGCCTGAGCCCGTGGGACGTCGCCGCAGGGGCCCTGCTGGTGGAGGAGGCGGGCGGCCGGGTCACCGACATGGCGGGCGGTGCGCTGGACATCGATCGCCCCCGGGTCCTGGCCTCCAACGGACGCGTCCACAGAGAGATGGCCGACGTGCTGGCGCCGCTGCTGGGGCAGGATCGCTGAAGTCACTGGCGAGGTTCCCCCCGCCTCGAAGAGCGATCCGTATTAGCATGATCGCGGACCAACCCCTGGAGGAGGCGACCCGTGGGAATCGCCGTCGGCATCGATCTCGGAACCTCCAACTCGGTGGTCGCCACCGTGATCGACGGCAAAGCCACAGTGCTGGCCGACGCCGAGGGTGTGAAGATCCACCCCTCGGTGGTCTCGTTCGGTTTTGGAGCCTCGGTCGTGGTGGGCGCGCGCGCGCGGCAGCAGCTCTCCTACTCGCCCGACAACACCGTGTTCTCCGCCAAGCGCCTGATCGGCCGGCGGTTCAACTCACCTGAGGTCGAGCGGGTCCGCAAGTTGGTGGGCTGGGGGATCGCCGAGGGCCCCCACGGCGACGCCCGGGTGCGCGTGCAGGGCAAGGTCTACGCGGTCCAGCAGATCAGCGCCCACATCCTCTCCTACATGAAGAAGATAGCCGAGGAGGCCACCCGCGAGTCGGTCGACGGCGCGGTGATTACCGTCCCGGCCTACTTCAACGACCACCAGCGGCAGGCCACGCGCGACGCCGCAGACATCGCCGGCCTCAACTGTCTGCGCATCATCAACGAGCCCACCGCGGCGGCGCTGGCTTACGGCTTCGGGCAGGGCAAACGCCAGCACATCGCCGTCTACGATCTCGGCGGCGGAACGTTCGACATCTCGATTCTACGACTGGACGACGACCTGTTCGAGGTCATCAGCACCTCTGGGGACACCTTCCTGGGCGGCGACGACTTCGACGGCGTGATCGCCGATCACCTGATGGCCCACATGCGGCACACCACGGGCATCGACGTCTCCGACAGCTACGCCGCTCGCGCCAAGCTCCGCGAGGCCGCCGAGAAGGCCAAGATCGCGATGAGCACGCAGAGTCTGGTAAACGTCACCGTCCCCGGGTTGGCGCGCGACGCGCAGGGCAACCCGGTCGGCCTCCAGGCCCGACTCGACACCCACACGGTGCAGCGCCTCGTGATGCCGCTCATCCAGCGCTCGTTCGTGGTCTGCGACGACGCGATCAGCCAGGCCGGGCTCACCGCCAAGCAGATCGATCAGGTGCTCCTGGTCGGCGGCATGACGCGCTTCCCCCTGATCCGCCGGGCGGTGGGTCACTACTTCGGCAAGCAGGCGCTCGACAACCTCAACCCCGACGAGGTCGTCGCGCGCGGCGCCGCGGTGCAGGCGTTCAACCTCACCGAATTCAACGAGATGCCCGGCGCGGTGTTGCTGGACGTCACGCCGCAGAGTCTGGGTATCCGCACGGTCGGCGGATTCGTCGAGTCGCTGATTCCGCGGAACACACCCATCCCAACCGAAGCCGCCAAGACGTTCCACACCGCCCACGACGGCCAGACCGAGGTGCGCATCCAGGTGTACCAGGGCGAGAGCCGGATGGCGTCCGACAACGACCTGCTGGGCGAGTTCGTGCTCTCCGGCCTGAGGCCAGCGCGCCGCGGCGACGTTCGGGTGCGGGTGAGCTTCGCGATCGACGCCGACGGCATCGTCAAGGTCTCGGCCGCCGACCTCGAGAGCGGCCGCGAGGTGGACATGCTCATCGAGGCCAGCAGCAACCTGTCCAGCGACGAGCTGCAGGACATGCGCTTCGACGACCTGGGATTCTGAGCAAGCCCCCCGGCGGAGAGACCCGATGAACGCGCGCACACGGATGAAGATCGAGATCGACACGCTCCACGAGCTGATCGGCGACATCGACTACTACCGCATCCTCGTTATCGACCGCGACTGCGAGCCGGCGGCGATCGCCGACGCGTTCCGGACCGAGAGCCGGCGGCTGCATCCCGACCGGATCAGCGCGCTGCGCGACGACGAGATGTCGGAGAAGGCCAACGACATCTACCGTCTGATCGGCGAGGCCCACCGGTGCCTCAAGGACCCCGAGCAGCGCTCGCAGTACGACCAGCTTCTGGAGCAGGGCGTCATCCGGATGACCGACGAAGCCAAGGAGGGCGCTGCGGCCGACAAGCGCGCCGGCGATCCCGAGCAGGCCGCGACCAACCCCAAGTCAGAGAAGTACTGGAAGATGGCGCTCGCCGACTGGGAGAACGAGTCGTACAACGCCTGCGTGATGAACATCAACTTCGCGCTGACGTTCGAGCCGGGGAACGACACGTTCAAGGAGTGGCTTGAGAAAGCGAAGAAAGCCCATACAGAGGCGGACGCCAAGAAGGAGAAGAATCCGTACAAGCTTCGCCTCATGTAGTCACAGCACGCGTAGGGTTTCATCCTCCGGAGAGTCTGTAGAGCATGGAGCCAATGCGCCGAAGGTCGTCCTGAGTCTGTATGATCGATTCTCGATGATCGAATCTCGATGATCGTTCTCGTTCTCGATGATCGTTCTCGTTTCTCGATTCTCGATGATCGTTAACGTCTCTCGATAATCGTTCTCGTGTCTCGACAATCAACGTATCTTCACCGCCCTCCCCCTCTCCACCCCAACGATCTCCGCCCCCTCCGGCCACCCCTCTTCCTTCCGCAGCAGATCCTCCCCTGGAGCCACCACGAACGCATCACTCGGCACCGCGACCCCGTGATTGAGCCGCACCCCATTCCCAATCCGGGCCCGGTGCCCGATCGCCACCCCCAGAAAGTGCTGCCCGCTGTCTACGCGTTCGCCCCGATGCATCACCTTGATGTGCCCACCAAACGAGAGGTCGAGGCCGGTCGCCCCCCACGCCATGAAGCTGTCGCGCCCGAAGATGCTGGCCTGATACCCCCCGCCCGTGGACACCTGGCATCCGGCGTCCAACACACAGAGGTTGGCCATCGCGTATCGACCCACCCTGGCGCCAGCGCCGATGACCGACAGGCCGATGGTGGCGTGCTCCTCCACCTTGGCGCCGTCCGCCAGCACCGACGCGCGCACCACGCTGTAGGCGCCGATCTCGACGTCATCTCCGATTCTGCACGCCTCCACGCTGGCTGTGGGATGAATGCGCACGTTCTTTCCCTTCTCGGTCAGCGCCCGCGCGACGATCGACGGGTTGATGCTCCGCGCGGCGGCCAGCACCCGGATCGCCATCCACACCTTTCGCCACCACGGCGCCCGCTCCCAGAACAACCGGGCCTCCTCCGCAAGCACCCCGATCGCCAGGTGGTTCACCCGCAGCAGGTGGCTCCAGTGATCGATCTGGTGCACCATCGCGGCGCCGCCCAGCAGGGGCCGCATCGCATGCTGCATCGCCGGATGCAGCGTGGGAGGCTCGATAGGACGTAGCTCCAGGTCGACGTCTACCGGCTCCAGCGTGTCCAGTCCGCCCTGCCCTCCCGGATGGACCCCAATCTCGTAGACCCCCGGCGCCGGGGTGTCCTGCAGCGCGCCGGTGATCTCCCACCACACCGGATCGGTCACCCGCAGACGCCCGGGACCGGCCGCCGCCACCCGCCGCGCCAGCTCAGCGGTGAACCACGTCCGATCCGAGAAGACCAGGTGCGGCTCGGCCGGAGGCGGGGCATCATCCGGCAGCAGGGTCACCCCGGCCTCGGCGAGCGCCGTCTCCTGGACCGTGGCCAGCGGACGAGCCAGGACCGGGCTCTGCCCCAGCGGATCGCCGAACGGCGGGAGCGGAGCACCGGTGGTGAGGCGACGGGCGTTCACGGGGGCCTCACGGCGCAGGTTGGAAGGAGCCTATCCGACCGGCGGGAGGGTTACGCCCGGACCATGACCGATCCAACCGCGCTCTCGCTCACCCCGGTGATCGTCGCCATCGGCCTGGCCCTCGCCACGCGTCAGGTCGTACCCTCGCTGCTGGCCGGCACCGTCTCAGCGGCCCTCATCATCGAGGGAGGCGACCCCTGGCAGGCGCTGGTCCACACCGTCGATCCGCTCATCCTCGACGCCATCGCCGATCGCGACCACGTCAAGGTCACGCTGTTCTCGCTGCTGATCGCGGGGATGGTCGCACTGCTGAGTCGCCTCGGGGCCACCACAGCGCTGGTCGATGCGGTGGCCGGCCGCGCCCGCACCCGCCGCGGCGGCATGGTCACGGTCTGGCTGTCGGGCATGGTGGTCTTCTTCGATGACTACGCCAACTGCCTGGTGGTCGGCACCGCTACGCGCCCGCTGACCGATCGGCTGCGCATCTCTCGCGAGAAGCTCGCCTACCTGGTCGACTCCACGGCAGCGCCCATGGCCACCCTCGCGCTGGTGAGCACCTGGATCGGCTACGAGGTCGGCCTCATCGACGACGCGCTGCAGGCAGCCGGGCAGGACGAGAACGCCTACGCGTTCTTCATGGCCGGGCTGCCGTATCGGTTCTATCCGTGGCTGGCGCTGATCTTCGCTGGCGCGATCGCGTTCACGGGGCGTGACTTCGGCCCCATGCATGCCGCGGAGACCCGCGCAGCCCGCGGACCGGCGCCCACCACCGCCGAGAGAGAACGCCACCCCGCGCTGGCCTGGCTGGCGATCCTCCCGGTGGCGACCCTCGTAGGCGTGACCGGCGCCTCGCTGTGGCTCCAGGGCAGCGCAGACGCCGCACCCGACGCCGCGCTGTTCGAGATCATCGGCGGCGCGGATGGCTACGACGCGATGCTCCACGGCTCCATCGCGGCCCTCACGCTGGCCCTGGGTCTGGGAGCGATCACCCGCGCCGCGCCGGTGACGGATCTGTTCAAGGCGCTCATGGACGGTATGCGCGAGCTGTTCGAGCCGCTGACAGTCTTGTTCCTGGCCTGGGCCCTCGCCAGCGGCATCGGAGAGCTGAACGCCGCCGACTACCTGGTCGGCCTGCTCGGCGGGGCGATCCCGGGCGCCGCGCTGCCCACCGTGGTCTTTTTGCTGTCGGCGGCGGTGGCGTTTGCTACGGGGACCAGCTTCGGCACGATGGGTGTGCTGCTGCCCCTGGTGATCCCCCTGGCGTTCAGCACCGCTCCAGAGATGGCCCTGGCGGCCTCCTCGGCCGTGCTCGCGGGGGCCACGTGGGGCGATCACTGCTCGCCGATCTCCGACACCACCGTGTTGTCTAGCACCGGCGCTGGCTGCGAACACACCGCACACGTCGTCACGCAGCTGCCGTATGCGCTCGCCGCGGGGGGACTGTCGATCGCGCTGTGCTCCATCCCGGCTGGACTGGGCCTCTCTCCATGGCTCTGCCTGCTGCTGGGCGCTGCGGGGTGCGTCGCGGTGGTGCGGTTCGTCGGACGACCGACCGTCGCATAGCTCAGGGTAAGGACAGATATCGTCCGTGAATATGTCGAGAACTCGGATAGATGGAGGAGATGATGAGCAGGCCCCACCATCACGACGTCTACTACCCCGAGACCGACGATCTCCCGATGGCAGAGAACACCATCCAGTACCGCTGGATCACCACCATCCACGGCGGCCTGGATTCTCTGCTGCCCGACGCCTTCGTAGCGGGAGATCTGTTCTGGTATCCTGTAGAGGGTGAGCCCCTGGTCCGAGTGGCCCCCGACGTATTGGTAGCGCTTGGGCGCCCCAAGGGCGATCGTCCGTCCTTCAGGCAGTGGCTGGAGGGAGGACCACCCGAGGTCGTATTCGAGATCCGGTCGCCGTCCAACAGCAGCCGCGACCTGGCCGACAAGCTCCGGTTCTACGACTGCTATGGCGTCTCCGAGTACTACCTGTACGACCCCGATCGCAATCGGCTGCAGGCGTGGGTACGCTCCCGAGAGTTCCTGGAGGAGATAGCCATCCTGCCCGGCTGGGCCAGCCCCCTCCTGGGGATACGCTTCCATCCTGGTGAGCCCGGGGCGGGCACGCCGGAGCTGCGCATCCTCCACCCTGATGGAGAGCCGTTCCGCTCCTTTCAAGAGCTCCAGGAGCTCAACCGCGTGACTGCAGCCCGCGCCGAGCAGGCGACGGTCCGCGCTGAGCAGGCGACGACCCGCGCTGAGCACGCTGAGTCTCGCGCGAAGCGGGCCGAGCGCGCCGCCGCCGCAGCGAACGCCGAGGTCGCTACGGAGCGCGCCCGTACACAGGTGCTCGCCGAGAGACTGCGTGCCCTGGGCGTCGATCCCGACGCGCTCTGACGATGACGGCTCGCTCCGACCGAGACTCGCCCGACGGGGCTACGCCGTCCGCTTCATCTCGCCGCTGTTGAGCCGCCCCATGTAGTCGTCGAGCTTCACCTTGACCTTGCCGGACAGCAGCACCACCCCGAGGATGTTCGGGAAGGCCATCCCCAGCACCATCAGATCGGAGAAGTCCAGCACGTTGCCCAGCTTGAAGACGCTGCCCAGCACCACGCAGATGAGGAACACGATCTTGTAGGGAAGCGACGCCGCCTGGCCGAACAGGTACGTCGCGCAGCGCTCGCCGTAGTAGCTCCAGGAGATCATCGTCGAGAAGGCGAACATCACCACCGCGAACGAGAGCACCAGCGGGAACCAGCTCAGCACGCTGCCGAACGCCGCAGAGGTCATCAGCACACCGTCGCCCGTGTTCTGCTCGTACGCGCCGGTGATCACCACCACCAGACCGGTCATCGTGCAGACGATGATCGTGTCGATGAACGGCTCCAGCAGGGCCACGATGCCCTCACGAACCGGCTCGTCTGTGGCCGCCGCGGAGTGCGCGATCGACGCCGAGCCGATGCCCGCCTCGTTGGAGAAAGCCGCTCGCCGGAAGCCCTGGATCAGCGCGCCGAGCACGCCGCCGAAACCCGCCTCGGGCGAGAACGCGCCCGACAGCATGATGCCGAAGGCCCCGCCGACCTTGTCGGCGTGAATGATGAGGATGTACAGGCCCGCCAGAACGTAGATCCCGCACATCAGCGGCACGATCATCCCGGCCGCCGCGCCGATGCGCTTGATGCCGCCCAGGATGACCATCCCCACGCAGACCGCCAGGATGAGGCCGTACGCCCAGTCGTACTCCGCGAACAGCGGCACCACCTCGGCCACCGCCTCGTAGGACTGGTTGGCCTGGAACATGTTGCCGCCACCCAGGCTCCCGCCGATGCACATCAGCGCGAAGACGATCGCCAGCACCTTACCCAGGCCAGGCATCCCCATCTCGGCGAGGCCCGCGTCGAGGTAGCGCATCGGCCCACCCGAGACGTGGCCCTTCTCGTCCACCGTCCGGTACATCTGGCCGAGCGTACACTCGGTGAACTTCGAGGACATGCCCAGGAAGCCCGCGATGATCATCCAGGGGATGGCCCCGGGACCGCCCACCGCCACCGCGATGGCGACTCCAGCGATGTTGCCCAGACCCACCGTTGCCGACAACGCCGACGACAGCGCCTTGAAGTGCGAGATCTCTCCCGGATCGTCGGGGTTGTCGTAGGCGCCGGTGGTCACCACCACCGCGTGCGCGAACCCGCGCAGGTTGATGAACGCCATGCGCAGCGTGAAGAACACCGCGCCCAGCACCAGCCAGGCCACGACCAGCGGCACCGAGAGGTCGCCCGGGTTGGAGAGCGACGCCGTGTCGTGCCGCACCGCGTCGAGGCGGACGGTCACCTCGTCGTCCTCCATCGCCTGGACCGTTCCGGCCGCGCCGTCCACCGTCACCGCGTCACCCACGCTCAGCGCGATGTCCGCGGCGGCGACCGCGACGGTCGCCGCCAGCTGGCGCCCGCCCATCGGTCCCCCGCCCACCAGCAGCGGGCACGGCCCCAGATCGCCCACCACCCCCATCCCCTCTTCCCGGCCTGCGGCGCGGTAGCGGACCTCTCCCGTCCCCGTGGAGAGGACGAGCGCCTCTCCATCGCGGCGCTGCTCAGCCCAGGACGTCAGCGGCACCCCGCAGGTCTCGGGATCTGCGCAGACGTCCGCGCCCACCGGCGACGCCGGCAGCATCGCCACGAAGCCGCCGCCCGCAGCGGTCAGCTTCAGCTCCCACGGTCCCATCTGGTGAGTGCGCTCGCCAGACAGCACCGGCGTCACACCAGCCCGCTCCACGCTCAGCCGCTTCTGGTAGGCGTAGCCCTGGGCGGAGTGGCCGGTGATCTCCTCATCTCCCACGACGGGGTTCGTGGGGATCTCTCCGACCGGGAGGGTGTTGTCCCAGAACGCCAGGTCGAAGAACATCACGCTGGCCATCGGGCCGACCAGGTACTTCCCGAACGCCGCGTCCACGGCGTCGAACCCGGAGGGGGCCGCGGCCTCCTCGGCGTGGGCCTGCGGGATGCCGAACAGGGCAAACATGAGCCAGAGAATGTGCAACATCCGGCCTCCCAGGCGGCGATCCTCGGGAGGGGGGATCCGGAATCGGCGCGGCGCCGGTCAGATACCTGATTCTCCTGACGGGGGCCAACTTCAGGGGTGAACCACCAGCGCATCGCGAGACGCCTGCACCCGGCTGAGCAGCCCCTGATCACCGTTGGCCTCGGCGCGCTCCACCGCGCGGTCCAGCATCGCGATGGCCTCCGCTGGCTGCCCCAGAAGCCACAGCCCTCGACCGTAGAGCCACATGCTGGCGACCATCATCTCGGGCTCACCCACCGCGACGGAGCGCTCCATGACCTTCTCCAGCCGCTCGAGCTGCCGCGCGGTCACCGAAGAGTCCCCCTCGGCGTGGGCCTGCTCCAGCTCGAGGATCGCGATGAACGGCTCGTTCATCAGCGCTCCACGCTCCCACCCCATCTGCTCCGCGATCTCGCGGCTGCGCGTGAACGTGGTCCAGGCTCGGGCCCGCTGGCCCAGCCGAAGCTGCGTGTCGGCCACGTTGTGCAGGTTGATGGAGATGGCCCGGCGGTGTCCCAGGACCTGCGAGATCTCCAGCGCGCGCCGGAAGGTCGCCAGCGCCTCCTCGTAGCGGCCGAGCTGGTAGTGGATGACGCCGGTGTTGTTGACCACCCGACTCGCCAGCGCGCGGTCCCCGCAGCCCAGCGCGCGCTCCAGCGCCTGCGCCTGCGCGTCCAGCGCCTCGGCCATCCTCCCCGCGAAGGAGTGCGTGCTGGCCAGATGAAACAGCGCCAGCCCCACCAGCGCGTCGTCGCCCTCCGCCAGCTTGAGCTGCTCCTCGCACAGCGCCTCGGCCTCGTTGTTGCGCCCCTCCTCCTGGGCGAGACGGCTCAGGTAGCCCAGCGCGTCGACCGCCACCGGTCGCGACCACGTGCAGCCGCCCTCAGGCGGGTGGAGCGCCGCGGCTCCGCGACAGCTCTCGTAGAACAGCCGCGCCCGGCGGGTCTGCCCCTGCCCTTGAAAGATCTGCCCCAGGATGAGCTGCGCGCGCGCCTCGATCTCCGGCTCCGAGACCTCCCCGGCGAGGTCGAGGGCGATCTGCAGGTGCACCTCCGCCTTGCTCCCCGAGCCCGACAGCATCACGGCCTCGCCGATCTGGTACTGCAGCCATGCCTCGCGCGCGAGGGACTCGCGCGCCTCTGGTTGCAGGTCACGCGCCTCGTCGACCCAGCGCAGGGCCTGCTCCCAGATCTCCACCGCCTGATCGATGAGCTGCTGACTGCGCAGCAGCTTGCCCGCCCGCTCCGCGTGTCCCGCGGCGTCTGCTGGCCGCCCGGCGGCGGCGCAGTGACGCGCCAGCGCCGAGCGATGTGCGTCGAGGCGATCGCTGTAGAGGGTCGTCATGGCGGTCGCGATCCGCGCGTGGTGAGCGCGCTGCCGTACCGCTCCCGGCGAGCGTCGGACCGTCTCCCACACCAGCGGCGTGGAGAACGACAGGCGCTCGTCTGATCCCGCCTCGCGCACCAGCAGCCCGGACGCCGCCAGCGCATCGACCAACCCCACGGGATCGCCGTCCACCGCTGCCAGGAGGAGCGCGGCCGGGAAGCGCATCCCGATCGCCGCCGCCACCTGCAGCGCCTTGCGCTCGCGATCCGGGAGCGCGTCCACCCGCGCGGCGATGAGGCCGATCAGGTCGGCGGGCAACTCGCTCGCCCCCTCCACGAGCACGCCGCGCCCGCCGCGAACCTCCACCCGCTCGGCCCGCATCAGGTTCGACAGGAGGGTCTCGATGTACAGGGGGTTGCCCTCGGCCGTGCGCTCCACCAGCGTGAGCAGCTCGGGCGAGACCTCCTTGCACCTGATGATGTCCGCCACCAGCTCGGCCTGGGTGTGGGCGTCCAGTCTCCCCAGGGCGAAGGCGTTGTCGGGCACCGGCAGATCCGATGTGAGCGGACTGCGGGAAGTGAGAATGCCCAGGACCGGCAGGTGTCGGGTGGCGCGCACCACCCCCGAGAGCACCGTCCGCTCGACCGGCTGCAGGTTCTCGACGTCCTCGATGACGAACAGCACCGGCTGCTGGACCGCCAGGCCCCGAATGAGCGCGATGGCTGCGGACGCGAAGATGTCGGGCGAGGTCTCGGAGCCGTCGGTGGCGACCGCGAACAGCGCCCCCAGCGCCGCCTGCTCCGGCTCGGTGAGGTGGAGCTGCGGCAGCCGACTCAGGCGCTCCCGAACCGTCGCTGCGTCGGCCCCTTCGGCGATGCCCAGGGCGCCCGCGACGATGTCGCGGAAGGGCGCGAACGGCACGTCCTCGCCGTACGGCAGCCCGTGGGCGCTGTACACCGGCAGGCGGTGCTCCCGACCCAGGGTGATCAGCTCGCGGACCAGGCGCGACTTTCCGGTGCCCGCGCCGCCGATCACCGCGAGCACCGCCCCCCGCGCCTCCGCCAACCCCATGAGCGCGGTGGAGATCGCCTCCAGCTCATCTCCGCGGGGGATCCATCTCCCTGAGCGCGCCCCCGACTCGGTGCGGCGACGGCCCAGGAGGCGCTGCGCGCGATGCGGCGCGGTGCGTCCCTTGAGGCGGAACTCGGGCCCCGCCTCGAAGCGGAACCCGCCCCGCGTCCGACGCGCCGCCGCCTCGCTCACCAGGATCTCGTCGAGATCTGCCGACTGTGACAGCCGCCGCGCGACCTTCAGCGTGCTGCCGCGCGCGAGGTACTGGAACCTGCGCCGCTCCACCTGCGATCCCAGGGTGATCTCTCCGCAGTGGATGCCCGCGCAGAGCTGGAAGCGGATCCCCTCGGTGTCCTTCGGCCGACGGCTCAGGCGCCGCAGGGCCAGCGCCGCCGCGAGCGCGCGATCGACGTCGTGCTCGCTGGTGCGCGGGACGCCGAAGAACGCGGTGAGCAGATCATCTGTGTAGCTCCCCACGATGCCGTCGAGCCGCTCGATCTGCCGCTGCAGCCGACGCACGAAGCGGTTGTTCCGGCGCAGGTAGACGTCGGGCTCTGCCTCCACCGACAGGTCGGTGAGACCCACGATCTCCGCGCTGAGCACCACCACGGACTTGTTCTCGCCGGAGGTGATGGCGGTGGCTGTCCCGGCGGTGAGCTGGGTGCCGCCGGGTGACGTCGCCACCGGAGTGCTCTCGTCGGGCTGCTGGAGCTTGCGTATGTCGGCCTGCAGGCCCGCGAGATCGATACGACCGGGGGTCTCATCCTCACTCTCACCGAGGGTCTCGCGGAGGAACCCTCCCAGCGTGACGGCGTCCGCGCGGAGGTTCTTGTCGAAAAGGAAGGCGCGCAGGTCCTCCTCGGCGAGATCCGCGCGGGCATAGCGATCGCCCGGAAGGCGCGCGAGTATCTTGCGGAGGATGTCCCACAGGGCATCGCAGATCTGCGGATTCTCCGGTCGCGGGTCGGGGACGATCGCCCCGCGGACGCGCGCCAGCTTCTCATTGGGATCGGACTGCGGAAACAGCCGCCCCCCGGTGAGGAGCTCGTAGAGGACCACCCCGGCAGAGAAGATGTCGCTGCGCCCGTCGAGCGGCTGCCCGCTCGCCTGCTCGGGGGACATGTACGCGAACTTTCCGCCCCCTGGTCGACCGGTGCGCTCCGCGTCGGGACCGAACAGCCGGGCGATGCCGAAGTCGAACAGCTTCACCTCTCCCTGGAAGCTGATCATGATGTTGTGGGGGCTCACGTCGCGGTGGACGAGGTTGAGCCGCCGCCCGCGGGTGTCGGTCAGAGAGTGCGCATAGGCGAGCCCCCGCAGCGCGCTGGCGGTGATGGTGACCGCCAACGCAACCGGCAGCCGCTCGCGTCTGGCCCGCAGGTGGCGACACAGGCGCACCAGATCGCGACCGCGGATGTACTCCATCGCGATGTAGTGGTCGGCGCCCACCCGATCGAGCTCGTAGATCTGCACGATGTTGGGGTGCGCCAGCCCCGCGGTGATCTTCGCCTCCTTGACGAACATCGAGACGAACCGCGGATCGCGCGCCAGCGACGGGAGGATCCGTTTGATCACGAGGTGCTTCTCGAAGCCCTCCACGCCGAAGCTGCGGGCGAGAAAGATCTCGGCCATCCCACCTGTCGCCAGGTGCCGAATCAGCTCGTACTTCCCGAAGCGAGCGGGTAGCTCCATCGGATCCCCTACGCGGCGGGCGCCGGTCCGACGCCCCCCTTCCCATTACCATCGCATCGCGCTATCCCGGCTGTCATGCGCGGACTCCACCCCACCCTTCCCCTCGTCGATACCGTCCTGCTGCCGGGCATGATCGCCCGTCTGCAGATCGCGCGTCCGGCGTCGGTGGCGGCCGTGGATTTCCACCTCTCCACCGGGCGCCTGCTGCTCACCGTCCCCACCCGCGGCACATGGACCGACGAGATCGGCCCCGACAACATCGGGGAGCGCGGCTGCACCGCCACAGTCCTCAAGACCATCCGACTGGGCGACGGCACGATGCGGGTGCTCCTCGAGGGGCAGGGGCGCGTCCGGGTCTCGGGCGCCCGGTTCGACCCGGACGTGGGTCTGGTGGCCTCGACCCGTCCGCTCCTCGCCTCCCGCGGCGATCCCGAGAAGGTCGAGCTGCGGGTGCGAGAGGCCCGTCGTCTGCTGTCGGAGCTCCTCGAGGCCGACCGCGATCTGCCCGCCCCGCTCCGGCGACTGTCCGAGCTGGAGCTGTCCCCCGGGCGCCTCTGCGACCTCGCCGCGAGCAACCTCACGCTCCCGCGCGATCAGGCCCTGGCCTACCTCTCCGAGCACCGCGTGGACGAGCGCCTGAGCCGCCTCCTCGTCGACCTGGGTCGCGAGAAGGAGCTGCGCATCATCCGCTCCCGCGTCCGCCAGCGGGTCCAGCAGACGATGGACAAGCAGCATCGCGACTTCTACCTGCGGGAGCAGATCCGCGGACTCCGCGAGGAGCTGGGAGAGGCGCCCGAGGGCTACAACGAGGTCTCCGCGCTGGAGAAGAAGCTGCGCGAGGCCGGCATGCCCGCGGCGGGGCTGGAGGAGGCCCTGCGCGAGCTGGACCGCCTGCGACGGATGCACCCCGACGCCGCGGAGTACACCGTCTCGCGCACCTGGCTGGAGTGGCTCACGGCGATGCCGTGGACCTCCGTCACGGAGGACCGCACCGATCTCCGGGCCGCCGCCGTCCAGCTCGACGCCGATCATTACGGGCTCGAGAAGGTCAAGGAGCGCGTCCTCGAGTACCTCGCGGTGCGCCGGCTCAACCCCGAGGGCGCCAGCCCCGTGCTGTGCTTCGTGGGCCCCCCCGGGGTCGGCAAGACCTCGCTGGGACAGAGCATCGCCGCGGCGCTGGGGCGCAACTTCCACCGGGTGAGCCTCGGCGGCGTGAAGGACGAGGCCGAGATCCGCGGGCACCGACGCACCTACGTGGGGGCGCTGCCAGGGCGCATCGCCTCGGCGCTGAAGCGCGCCGCCAGCCGCAACCCGGTGCTCGTGCTCGACGAGATCGACAAGATCGGCAAGGACTTCCGCGGTGACCCCTCCTCGGCGCTGCTGGAGGTGCTCGATCCCGGCCTGAACGCGGAGTTCATGGACCACTACCTCGACATTCCGTTCGATCTCAGCCAGGTGCTGTTCATCTGCACCGCCAACCTGGAGGGCCCCATCCCGCCCGCCCTGCGAGATCGTCTGGAGTTGATCAAGATCGCCGGGTACATCCAGGAGGAGAAGCTGGAGATCGCGCGCCGTCACCTGCTGCCGCGCCTGCGCACCTCCCACGGCGTCTCCGCTGCGCGCCTGTCCATCACGCGCCGCGCCATCGAGACGGTCATCGCCTCCTACACACACGAGGCCGGCGTGCGGGGGCTGGAGCGCGAGCTCGCCGCCGTCCATCGCAAGGTCGCGCGGATGGTGGTCGAGGGCCGCGAGCGGGGCGTGCGGGTAGACAGCGCCGCGTCGGTCCGCAGGCTCCTCGGCCCTCCCCGCCACTTCGTGGAGCTCGCCGAGCGGGTGGACGCCCCCGGGGTGGCGGTGGGGCTGGCCTGGACGGAGGCCGGCGGCGACATCCTGTTCGTCGAGGTCACCAGCTTCCCCGCGGAGCGAGCGGCGCTGAAGCTCACCGGGCAGCTCGGCGACGTGATGAAGGAGTCCGGCGAGGCCGCCCTCAGCCTGCTGCGCACCCGCGCGACGGATCTCGGCATCGACGCCGACGTCTTCTCTCGCACGCTGTTCCACCTGCACGTTCCAGCCGGCGCGATCCCAAAGGATGGCCCCTCGGCCGGCGTCACGATGCTCACCGCGCTGACCAGCCTGATCACCCGCCGCAAGGCGCGCGCGCGGGTCGCGATGACCGGCGAGGTCACGCTCCGCGGACGGGTGCTCCCCGTCGGCGGCATCAAGGAGAAGGTGCTGGCCGCGCCGCCCGCCGGGGTCGCCCAGGTCATCCTTCCGCGCCGCAACGCGGGCGATCTGGAGAACGTGCCAGAGCTGCTGCGGGCTGATCTCGTGTTTCACCCGGTGGACACGGTAGACGAGGTGCTGGAGCTGGCCCTTGAGCCCTCAAACGAACGGGAGCTCCCTGACTGAGCGGGAACCTGAGCGCTACCCCCGCGGGTCCTCCGGATTCAACTCCACGAAGCGCTCGATCAGCTCTCGGCTCTCGTCGTCCAGCACCCGGGGCACCATGATCCGCAGGCGCACCATCAGATCGGCGCCGTCGGCGCCGCGCCCCTTCAGCCGCAGCCGCTTTCCCGACGACGTGCAGGGCGGGACCGACACCCGAACCCGCCCCCCGGGCACCGCGATCTCCACGCGGCCGCCCAGCAGCGCCTCGCCCACGGAGATGTCCACGATCAGATCGTCGCCCGCCTCCTGCGCGGGGGCAGGTGTGGGCCTGGCTGGTGTGGGCTTGGGAGGATCGACGCGAGCGCTGCGGGTCCGCGCGCGCGTCCGCCGCACATGGGGCGCCTCCGGCGCGTCCGCGACCACCTGGCACTCGCAGACGAGATCACCCATGCCGCCGTCGGTCCCCGCGTCTCCCATCCGCGCGACGCGCAGGGTCTCGCCGTGCCGCGTGCCAGGGGGGACCTTGAGATCGTGGATCTCGTTGGTGCGACCCAGGCGGGTGCGGCTCTGGTCGAGGATGAGCCGCGGGTAGTGGAGCGTGACCGTGCCGCCGTCCCGCGCGACCTCCGCGGGGACATGCACCTTGACCGAGATGTCGCGGCCGGCGGTGCGGACCTGTTCGCTGTGGGTGCTGCCCGCGGCCGGGGGGGGCGGCGCCGAGGATGGCCCGCCGAAGCCGAAGTCCCCCACACCGCCGATGATGTCGTCGAGGTCCAGGTTGTTCGCGGCGCTGCGCATCCGTGACCGCGCGGCCCCCGGACGATCGGGGCGCCGCACGCCCGTGTCGAAGTGAAGCCCGCCCGGCATGCGGTAGCCCTGCGGCGTGTGGCGGGTGCGCCGACGAAAACGGCGATCGTACCTGGAGCGCTGCTGGGGGTCGGAGAGCACCTCGTAGGCCTCACGGATCGCCGTGAAGCGCGCCGCGGCCTCGGGGGTGTCGCCCGCCACATCCGGGTGACACTCTCGGGCGAGCTTGCGAAATGCCTTCTTGATCTCATCCGGCGCCGCGTCGCGCGGGATCCCCAGGAGCTGGTAGTGATCGCGGTGCACAGCCATGACCTTCCACCTCTGGTCGCCCTGGTGTGGTGCCGCGGCGATCCACCCTGGGGTTGGTTTCCGCCCTGCCCGATGATAACCGTAGGACGAGGGCCGGGACCGCGGGAATTCGAAGGCCCGAAGGACACCGCAGCAGCACTTGAGGGGGGGAGAACCCTCCGTCAGCCCGTGGATGGTTTGCGTTGACGATCTCCCGACCCTACCGCTATCCTTTCGAATCCTGGTTGCGCGTTCAGGACTGATGCCCAAATACTCCAACCCCACCGGTCTCGCTTGCTCCTTCTGCCACAAGCCGCAGCGGGAGGTCGATAAGATCATCGCCGGGCCGAACGTCTACATCTGCTCGGAGTGCATCAAGCTCTGCTTGGACATCATCCGTGAGAACAGTCAGCCGAAGCCCATCTCATGGGGGCAGACCAAGGTCCCGCCGCCGGCCAAGATCAAGTCCTTCCTCGATCAGTACGTCGTCGGACAGACCCACGCGAAGCGCAAGATCGCGGTGGCCGTCTACAACCACTACAAGCGCCTTGAGGCCAACCAGCAGCGCGAGTCCACCCCCACCGACGTGGAGATCCAGAAGAGCAACGTCCTGCTCATCGGGCCCACCGGCACCGGCAAGACGCTGATGGCGCAGACCCTCGCGCGCTTCCTCGACGTGCCCTTCGTCATGGCGGACGCCACCACGCTCACCGAGGCCGGCTACGTCGGCGAGGACGTCGAGAACATCATCCTCAACCTCTACCAGGCGGCGGGCAACAACCTGGAGCGCACGCTCCGGGGCATCGTCTACATCGATGAGGTCGACAAGCTGGCGAAGAAGAACTTCACGTCTTCGGTCAGCCGCGACGTCTCTGGCGAGGGCGTGCAGCAGGCGCTGCTGAAGATCATCGAGGGCACCCAGGCCACCATCCAGGTGCGCGGAAACAAGCGGCTCCCCAATCAGGAGCACATCCAGATCGACACGTCCAACGTGCTGTTCATCTGCGGTGGCAGCTTCGAGGGGCTCCAGAAGATCATCGAGTCCCGCATGGGCAAGAAGACGGTGGGCTTCCTCGCTGGTCGCGGAGAAGACGCGCCGGGCCCGCCCTCCGAGGAGCAGACGCTCCGCAACACGCTCCCGGAAGACCTCGAAAAATTCGGGCTGATCCCCGAGTTCATCGGCCGCCTCCCGGTCACGGCCATCATGGACCACCTCGAGGAGGACGATCTCGTCCTCATCCTGCAGGAGCCCAAGAACTCCCTGGTGCGGCAGTACCAGAAGCTGTTCAAGTTCGAGAAGGTCAAGCTCACCTTCACCGAGGGGGCGCTGCGCGCGATGGCCGCGAAGGCCGCCGAGCGCAAGACGGGTGCCCGGGGCCTGCGCACCATCTGCGAGTCCGTCATGCTCGACGTGATGTACGAGATCCCCAGCCAGGACAACATCCGCGAGGTCGTGATCACCGAGGAGGTGATCACCTCAGGCGCCGCGCCGACCACCGAGCCGGTGCGGGATTACGGAGTTCCCGGCTGATCGCCGGCAGATGTCCGACCTGAAACCCGGGCTCCTGATCGCGTCTCCCCAGATGCGAGATCCGAACTTCGAGCGCACGGTCGTCGCGGTCTGCCAGCACGACGCCAACGGCGCCCTCGGCCTGGTGATCAACCGCGACGGTCCCGTGCCCCTGAGCGCCGTCGTCGCGCGCATGTCGCTCGAAGACACCGGGCTCATCCAGGCGCCGCACCTCAGCGGCCCCACCTGGTGGGGGGGACCGGTCGGCTCCAGCACCGGCTTCGTGCTGTGGCGCGGCGTGGCCGGATCGAGCGAGGGGTGGAACGTCGGCGACGACATCGCGGTCTCTCCCTCGGCTGCGCGCCTCGGAAAGCTGGTGGCCTCCGGCGAACCCTTCCGGCTCTGCCTCGGCTACGCCGGCTGGGGTCCCGGCCAGCTCGGCTTCGAGATCTCGCTCGGCACCTGGCTGTACGCCGACATCGACGCCGACATCCTGTTCGACACACCGGTCGAGGAGCGCTACGAGCGCGCGCTCGCCCTGCTGGGTCTGCGCCCCGAGCTGGTCTGGATGCGCCCCATCAACGAGTAGCGAGGCACCCCCTCCTCCATGCGCAACCTCCGCTTCAACCGCACCGTCGGCGCAGGCGCGTTCGGCACGGTCTACCACGCCGAGCTCATCTCCGGACAGGGGTTCCGGCGCGCCGTGGCCGTGAAGGTCCTGCTCCAGCGCCCGGACAGCGAGATGTTCCTGGCGCGCATCCGCGACGAAGCGCGCCTGCTCGGCATGCTCCAGGACGACGCGATCCTCAAGGTGCTGGACATGGCGCGGCTGGAGAACCGCGACGCCATCATCATGGAATTCGTGGAGGGGGTGGATCTCGAGGCGATCATCGAGCAGGAGCTCACCATCCCCCCGCGGGCGCTCGCGGAGATCGGCGCGGCGGTGGCGGGAGCGCTCGACGGCGCCCACCGCGCCACCCACCCGGGCACGGGCGAGCCGCTGAACGTCATCCATCGCGACGTCAAGCCCAGCAACATCATGCTGACGGCCAGCGGCGGGGTGAAGCTGCTGGACTTCGGGGTGGCCCGAGCGCACTTCGACACGCGCGAGAGCTACACCGGACAGCTCGTGCTGGGCACGCTCAATTACATGGCGCCGGAGTACATCGTCACCGGCGAGGTCTCCACCGCCGCAGACGTCTATGGGCTCGGTCTGTCGCTGTGGCGCAGCGCCACCCGTGGTGAATTCGGCCAGCCGAAGGTGCGACGCGACGCCCACGACGCGCGGCTCGCCAACCGGCTCTCGGTGCTGGACAAGGAGTACACGCCGCTCGCGCCGCTGCTCCATCGCATGATGGGCTGGGACACCGTCCCGCGCAGCGACTCCGGGGCGATCGCCAGCGTCCTCCAGGACGCCGCGGACGAGATCCGTGGTCCGAGCCTCCGCTCGTGGGCCCGACAGGTGATCCCGCAGGTGCTGGGCGGCCGCCCGGAGGCCGAGGACTCCGCGGGCTTCGTCGGACGGACCCTCCCCCTGGCCGACTCACCGGAGACCGAGCCCACCCCGCCGCCCGGATCCGTCGCGCAGGAGGTGTCCAGGGCGCCGCCCCGCCCGGAGGTGCGCCAGACGCGGGCCCCGACGCCCCCTCAACAGCCTCCCCCTCAGGCGCGCCCCGGACCCGCGCCCGCGCCCACCCCCGCGTCCCGCAAGCTCCCGGCGCGGAAGAAGCCGGTCCGGAAGGGAAGTCTGGCAGGAGCGATCATCAAAGGTCTCCTCATCGGCGGGATCTTCGGTATGCTGCTCTTGACATCGGTAGTCCTGCTGCTCCTGTTCATCTTCCACTGAATCTCCCCGCTGCCGCGTTCCCTCCCGCTCGCTGCGCGCCCCCTCCCTCCTCCCGATCTCCCATGAACGATCTGAAGATCGCCGCGGCGTCCCTCCTGGGGGGCGCAGCGATGGCCCTGCTGTGTCTGCACGGCCTACAGTCCACTGCTGAAACACGGGCCACCGCTGAAACGCCCGCCGCCGCGGAGGCGGCCACCCGAGCCCCGATCCCGCCCCCTCCGCCTCCACCGGAGTGGGTCGATCACACCATCCGGAAGGGAGAGACGCTGAGCGGCATCTTCGCGGCGCTGGGCGTGCCCACGCGCGAGGTGATCCGCGCCTCCAGCGAGCACACCGATCTGTCCCGCATCCGCGCCGGCCGCGTGCTGGGGTTCCTGATGGACCCCGACGAGCCCGATCCGGTGGCGGTGCGCTACGCGCTCGATGAAGACCGCACGCTGATCGTCAGCCAGGAAGAGACGGGCTGGGTCGCGCGGGTGGACGCCATCATCTACGAGACCCATACCGGCGTTCGGCGCCTGTCGGTGGAGTCCTCGCTGTGGCAGGCCGCGGTGGACGCCGGCCTTCGCCCCCGCGACATGGCCTCGCTGGCGCGAGTCTTCGAGTACGACATCGACTTCAACACCGAGGTCCGACGCGGCGACGCGCTCGACGTGGTGGTCGAGGAGCTGTGGACCGACGGAGAGCTCGCGCGACTGGGCGCACCCCTGGCGGTGCGCTTCTCGAACAAGGGCCGCCAGCTCACCGCGATCCGCTATACGCGCTCGAACGGCACCACCGGCTACTTCGACGCCGAGGGCAGCGCCCGGAAAGGGCCCTTCCTCCGCTCGCCCCTGGAGTTCTCCCGAGTCACCAGCGGGTTCTCGCGGAAGCGATACCACCCCATCCTCAAGAAGACCCGCGCGCACCTGGGCACCGACTTCGGCGCCCCCGCGGGGACCCCCGTGCGGGCGGTGGGCAAGGGCAAGGTCACGATGTCCGGCCGCAACGGCGGGCACGGCAACTTCGTCAAGCTCGATCACGACGGGCCGTACAACTCCAGCTACAGCCACCTGTCGAAGATCCACGTCAAGCGTGGAGAGACGGTGCGGCAGGGACAGATCATCGGCACGGTGGGGAGCACCGGGATGTCGACAGGCCCCCACCTGCACTACCAATTCTGGAAGAGCGGCCGAATCGTCAACCCGATGACGGTCAAGCTCCCGACGAGTGAGCGTCTCCCCGGGCGGGAGATGTCCAACTTCCGCGCTACGCGGGATCGGCTGCTCGCTATGTTGGATGACGCCGTGGCGGACGCCTCGCCCTGAACGTCGGCTCGTGAGCGCTGGATTTTTGCCAGGCTGAGAGACGCCTACGCCGGGTCGGCCAACTGTCCGGACCTGACCGCTGCCTCATGTTTCTTTTTTGCGACGAACCCACGCTATTTCTTCTGGGGCCGCGCCCATGGCTCCGAAACTCCAGTCAGATGCCGGAGCGCCTTCAGTCGTGGGCATCAAAGATGGCTCAGGAGGAGGTAGGCCAGTCC
>CAYXGP010000047.1:0-42549 GCA_964464515.1 uncultured Enterobacterales bacterium | reverse complement strand
CGCGGGGCCGCCCTCACGCCGATCATGGGAGACTTCTTTCCCTGGAGCGGCCTAACCGCGCGGAGGGATGACCCGCGTGCCGGCGATGCGATCGCCGATGCGCCGCCCCTCGGGGTCGAACAGCACCAGCAGCATGTCGATCACTCCGCCGAAGACCAGCAGCGACCAGCCGAAGACCTCCACCCCGGGGAGGACCGCGAGGATCCACCCGACCACGTACATGCTGTTGCGCAGGAACGCCTGCTTGTCCGTAGGCACCGCGCCCGTCTCGGCGTCGACCACCCGCAGTCCGGAGAAGTGCTTGCTCAGGCTCAGAACGCCGCCCTTGCGATCCTTCGTCGCCATGTAGGCCGCCGCCGTCAGGCTCCACAGGATCCCCAGGGGGGTGACGAGCGCCATCAGCATCTCGCCGCCCAACAACAGCAGGAATTCCGGCCCGCTGCACAGCAGCCGACGGACGGTGTGCCCCGAGGTCATCTCGGTACCAGGCGCCCCCATCACCGCCGCGTGAGCGGCGCGCGCGGTCGTCCCCCTAGAGCCCCGGGTAGAGTGCTGCGCAGATGTGTTCGATGCAGCAGGGGCCGGCGCAGCGGACTCAGGCGCAGCGGTCTCCGATGTGGTCACCTGCGGTGAGGGCGCAGCGGCCGCTCGAGCCTCATCGCGATGGGGGCACTCGGGGACGATGCAGTACTGCGCGTCGTCCAGTGTGTCGTTGCAGAGACCACAGGTGGCGGACATGGCGGATCCTCCTGTGGTCGGTACGGCCCCGACCGCGCGCTATTGCCAGCGAGCCTCCCCGTGATCACAGGTTTGCTGCAGCCTTCTCCATCAGGGTCTGGAGGCGCCCCGCGAAGCCCTCCGGATCATCCAGTCGCCCTTCAGCGATGGCGGCGTGATCGAGCAGCAGGCGCGCGAAGGGCTCCAGCCCGGCCTGGCCGTCCGCGTTGAGACGGGCCAGCGTCTTCACCATCGGATGCTCCGGGTTGACCTCCAGCACGCGCTTCTGCGACTGAACCTCCTGGTTGGCGGCTTGGAGGATGCGCTCCAGGTTGGCGCCCATCGCGCCCTCCTGATCGACCAGGATGCTCGGGGAGTCCGTCAGGCGGTTGCTGATGCGGACCTCTGCGACGTCGCTATCGAGCAGAGAGCCCATCCAATCGACCAGCGGCGCGGCCTGCTCGCGGGCGGCCTTCGCGATGGGATCGGCCTCGTCGTCGTCGGTGGCAGGCGCCTCACCGTGGGCGACGCTCTTCAGCTCGGTGTCGTCGAAGTCCTTGACAGCCATCACGACCCACTCGTCGACCGGCTCATCCATCAAGATGACTTCCCAGCCGCGCTTCTTGAAACCCTCGAGCAGCGGGGAACTGGCGATCCGCTTCTTGTCGACCGAGGTGAGGTACCACAAGGTCTCCTGCCCGTCGGCGAAGTCGGCCTTGATCTGCGCCAGGGAGCGCAGCTCGCCGTCCGATGTCGTGGTGCGGAAGCGCAGCAGCCCGGTGAGGGTGTCCTTCGTCTTGCCGCTCTCCTCGTGGATGCCCTCCTTGAGGATGTGGCCAAACTCACCCCAGAAGGCGCTGTAGGTCTCGGGCTTCTCGACCGCGAGGTCCTTCAGCGCACCGAGCACCCGCTTGGTGAGCTGCTTCTTGATGGCGCGGACGGCCGGCGTCTGCTGCAGCATCTCGCGGCTGACGTTGAGATCGACGTCCGACGAGTCCACTACCCCCCGCACGAAGCGCAGGAACCGGGGCACCAGCGCGTCGGCGTGGTCGAGCACCTTCACGCGCTTCTGGTACAGGCGGAGGCCGACCTTGTAGTCCAGGCGGTCGAGCTCCCAGGGGCGCTTGGTGGGGACGAACAGCACCATGTTGAACAGGAAGGTGCCCTCGATCCGCGCGTGGACGTGGAGCAGCGGGTCCTGCCAGTCCGATGAGATGTGCTTGTAGAAGGCGCTGTACTCCTCGTCGGAGATGTCATCCGGGCTGCGGGCCCACAGCGCGGCCTCCTGGTTGGCCCGCTCGCCGCCGACCGCCACGGGCCAGGGAACGAAGTCGGAGTGGGCCTGGACGATGCGGCGAAGCCGATCGAGGTCGAGGAACTCCTTGCAGTCCTCGCGCAGGTGCAGCGTGATGGTGGTGCCGCGGGTGTCGCGCTCGGAGGGCTCCAGCACGTAGGAGTCGCCGCCGTCGCTGACCCAGCGCACGGACTCGTTGCCGGGAATCGCGGAGAGGGTCTCGACCGTCACCGAGTCGGCCACCATGAACGCAGAGTAGAACCCCACGCCGAACTGGCCGATGAGCTGCTCGGGGGTCTCGCCGCGCTCCTCCAGCATCTTCGCGAACGCGCGCGTGCCGCTCTGGGCGATGGTCCCCAGGTTCTCGACCACCTCCTCGCGGCTCAGGCCGATGCCGTCATCGCTGATCAAGATCGTCCCGGCCTCCTCGTCGATCTCCACGCGGATCCCCGGCTCCCCCACCATCTCCAGCAGATCATCTCGCTGGAGCCCCTCGAAGCGGGCGCGGTCGAGCGCATCGGACGCGTTGCTGATCAGCTCACGCAGGAAGATCTCGCGGTCCGAGTACAGCGAGTGGGTCACCAGATGAAGGATCTGGCGGACATCGGCTTCAAAGCGATGGGATTCCATGGCCGTTCTCCAAGGGGTATGGAGGCTGAAGGAGGCAGCCTCTTCTGTGGCCCCTGTCTGCAAAGGGCTCTTGTCTGTGAAGGGCGCCCTCTATCCAGGGCCGCCGAATGTGCCATCCTGCGCGACGCGAACCGCCGTGCCCGGGAAGTCCGCCTCGGAGAGCATACGGATGAGATCGATGGCCTCTCCCTCCGCGTCCTTTGCCACGACGCCCTCGCCGTGCTGCTTCGTGGGCAGCACCTGACCGGACACCAGCTCGCCGTCGGAGGTCATCGTCACCTCCAGCACCGCGCCGATCCCGAGACGGCCTGACAGGTTGAACCGCCCGTATGTCGAGAAATTGCCCAGCGAGTACGCGATGAGCCGATCGTTGTAGACCTCCATGCCCCGGAGCACGTGCGGGCCGTGCCCCAGGACCAGATCGGCGCCGGCGTCGATCACCACGCGCGCGAACTTGCGCAGATGCCCGCGGTTCTCGCCGTAGAACGTCTCCGTTCCGTCGGGGACGTGCAGGGCCTTGCTGCCCTCCGCGCCGCCGTGGAAGCTGACGATCACCAGATCGGCCTCACCCGTCAGCGCCTGCACCAGGCCCGCGGCCGTCTCGTGGTCGTTGACGTAGTGACAGGCGCGGTTGGTGTGAAAGCCGATCATGGCGATCTTGAGGCCGTTCACCTCGAGTCGCGCGATGTCACCCGGCCGACCGGAGTGTGCGATGCCCAGCTCGTCCAGGTGCTGCTCGGTCTCCAGACGACACGTCTGCCCGAAGTCCCCCGAGTGGTTGTTGGCCGTGCTCATCAGATCGAAGCCCGCGGCCTTGTACAGGGGCGCGTACTTCGAGGGGGTGCGGAAGGCGTAGCAGCTCCCCGGCTTGGAATTCGGCTTGCACTTGGTGGTCTTTCCGTTGTCGCAGACCGGCCCCTCGAGGTTGCCGAAGGTCAGATCGGCGTCGGTGAGCCAGTCGGTGACCCCCGCGAACGTGTCGCTTCCGTCGCCGGGTGGCAGGTACCCGTCAGGAAAATCCGTGCCGATCATCAGGTCGCCCACAGCGCGGAGGCGGACCGTGGTGCCCTCGGGCACGTCCGACTTGAACGTGGCCGGCGCCTGTCCCCGGCTCTTCGACAGCAGGGCGTCCAGCCCCAGGTTGTCGCGGGCCTGAGACAGGTACCGGTCGAGTCCATCGCGCTCCGGATCGACGGCCTGGACCGCCTCCCAGTGCTTCACGACCCGGGCCCAGTCACCCTCCAGGTAGTGCGCCCAGCCGGACTCCCAGTGACAGTCGGCGGCGACGGCCGAGCCGGCCGGCTCGGCGGCGAGGCAGCGATCGAACGCCACGATCGCCGACGCGGCCTTCTTCTCGGCCAGGAGCGCGACGCCGGCCGCGTAGTCTGCGTTGGTCGCTGTGGCGTTGGTGGTGGGCTCGGCGGCTGCGAGCGCGCCGAGGAGGAGGATGAGCATCGCGCTACCCCAGATCTGCATGTTTGCCGAAGATCAGCCACCAGGAGTCGTCGTCAGGGCCGATCTCGGTGATTCGGCGTCCCTCTGCCCACTTCTCCTTGCTGTAGGTCTTCGCCGCGGCGATCCCCTTGCAGGGCTTGTAGGTCTGGCGAGTGAGTCCCGAGTTCTTATCGAGGACGGCACCCCACAGCTTGTTTCCGTACGCGAAGTGCGAGATGCAGTACTGCTCCTTCCACTTCTCGCGGATCCAGTCGCGGAGCCCAGCGTAGCTGTTGCGCGTGGCCCAGGTCTGCTGGCGGTAGCCGGTGCCGTACCTGGAGGTGACGGTCCGCCATTTGGTGCCGCCGTACCCCAGGCTGGTGACGTTGCGCTTCAGGCCCCACGCCTCGTTGATGTGGTCCTTGGCGAACTTGTCCTTCCAGCAGTACTTCTGCTCCTTCCAGCCGGTGCCCTTGGTCAGCACCGCCGCCCAGTTGGTGTCATCCTTGACGTCGTAGCTGGTGATGTACCAGTCCTTGTTCCAGTACTCGGTGACGAACGCCTTGACCGTGGCCATCGACCCGGACTTGTAGACCTGCTCCTTGTAGCGGGGCACGGTGGACATCACGACCATCCACTCGCCGAGGCCGTGCTTGAGGTGGGTGATCCACAGCCCCAGGGTACGCATGTAGTCGATGTACTCGCCGGGGAACGCCGACGATCGGCACCAGCTCTGCTTGCGATCGGAGGAGGTGGCGATGTGGCAGCCCTTGCCCTCCAGCGCCTTGATCTTCTTCTCGAACGTCGTCTTCTGAACGCGCTGGGCGTTCGCCTTCCGAGTCTGGGACGCCCGCGCGCGGGCGACCTGATCGGCGTTGGCCTTGCCCGTACGCGCGGAATTCAGCTTGGTCTGGACCCGCTTTCGCAGGGCGGGATCGAAGCTCGCGGCGGCGTAGGCGGCCTCCAGGTTGGTGATCGCCTTCGACCAATTCCGGGCAGAGACCGCGGAAGAGCCATCGCGAAGCTGCTTCTCGATCACCGCCTGCTTCTTGCCGATGTCGGCCAGCTTGCGCTTCTGGCGGGTGATCGTGCTCTGGACATCCGACGGGGCGGTCACCCCCTTCAGCGCGTTGACCACGGCGTCGTGGTGGGTGCGCGCCCCCGACCAGTTCCTGGACTTCACCGCGGCGTCGTATTTCTTGATCAGGTCTCGGACCTTGCCGATCGTCGCCTTCGCCTGCTTCTCTCGATCAGCCGCGGTCTCCGACTTCACCTGGCAGCGCGTGGCCTGCCGCTCATCGTCGCAGAGCTCGCGCCAGGCTCGGGCCAGGGACCGCCAGATGATGGACTTGGCGCTGCTCTCCGTGGCGGCGGCGGTCGCGGCCTCCAGGCAGCGGCGAGCCTCGGCGACGTCGCTGAAGTCCTCTCTCCAGACCGTCGCCAGCTTCTTCCAGTCCAGCGGCCCCGAGCAGGCGCGCTCCGCGCGGGCCATCGTGCGCAGCGCGGTCTGTGTATCGGCCAGGTACTGGATCTGGAACGCCGCCACCTTCACCAGCGCGACGTCGCCACTGTTCACAGCCTTCTGCACACACGAGCGGGCCTCACCGACGTCACCAGCGCAGGTCATCCAGGCCTTCGCCATGTCCAACCAGTCTGTGACGCCTTCGTCCTCGCTCTCCAGCAGGCCCCGGGCCCGCTCCAGCGAGCGGAACACCCGACGATCATCGTCCAGCTCGTGGCCGAACTTCGCGACAGCGATCCAATCGTCGCTGCCCTTGGCCTCACCCTCTGCGCGTGTCAGCACTGCGCGGGCCTCGGCGGCGTCGCCGAAGCCGTGCAGGTGGATCCGTGCAAGGCGGAGAAACTCAGCGGTGACATCTGCGCTCTGCAGACCAGCCTCCATCGCCCGTAGAAAGCGTCGCTGATCGCCGAACAGGTTGAGCCAGGCCGGAGCCAGATCCTCCCAGTCGTCGAAGTCGCAGTCGCCGTCGGCGTGCGCGGCGTCGGTTCCCTTCTGAAGCAGCTTGCGGGCCTCTTCGGCGTCGTCCAGCAGAGCGCGCCAGCAGCGCGCCTCGGCAGCCCACTCCCAGTGGCAGTCGGCGTCGTGGGCAGAGGCTCGGGTCAGGCAGCGCAGCGTCTTCTTCTCGTCGCCAAACAGCCGCATCCACGCGCCGGCCAGATCGTGCCACGCAGTGCGATCTTCACAGCCGGAATTCGCGCCCTCCAGGAGCGACCGTGCGCCGTCTTCATCGTCGAGTATGTTGAGGCGGGCAGCGGCCAGGGCGTAGACCTCGGTGTTGTTGGGATCGTCGCGCTCACCAGCCTCGATGACGCTCCGAGCGCGGGCCTCGTCGCCGACGCAGCGCACCCAGAGGGTCGCCACGGAGGCCGCCCGTACCCCTTCCGAGAAGGGCGTGCGCTCCAGGGCAGCGGCCGCCCCGGTGCGATCGCCGAGCGCCCCCCGAATCGCCGCGGTCAGCCGGGGGAAGCGCCCCGACACCCGCTCCACCTCACCCCGAGCGGCGTCTCGCCGCCCTTCGGCCAGCGCCCGCAGGACCGGCATCCGCGGGTCGTGGGCAGAGAGCCCCGCCAGACAGGCCGCGAGGTCCGCCCAGCGCTCTCCGACCACCAGGGCGAGGATGCTGGTGTGTGCCAGCAAGCGGCCCTGTCGATAGCTCCAGAGGTTGCAGCAACCCGCCCGCGCCAGCGCCGCGCCATCGACACCGTCGATCAGCCGGATGTCGCCGTTTCCCGGCAGGCTGATATCGGCGTCGTCGGGATCGTCATCGAGCACCACCCGATCGGTGGCCAGGCGATCATCGAGCCCCTCCAGCAACCTGGGCGCGAGGTAGCAGTAGCCGGCGGAGGGCGCGCTGGCGGCGACCGCGGCGGCGATCTCGGGCACGTCGCTCCAGGCCTTCCAGCCCGACCAGCCGGGACGCCACAGGAAATGCTGCTGGTCCTGCGCGGCCGCGATCAGGGCCACCAGAGAATCCTCGGGGTGCTGGGCCTGTCCGGTCGCCCCCTGGTAGTGGTAGACCACCGGCGTCTTGTTGAGCAGCGGTCCCGGAGTCGTCGGTGCCACCGGCGCTGCCCGGACCGGATCGGGCGGCTTGGGGGCCTCGGGCGCGATGCCGTGGTTCAGCCGCCAGTCGTTGGCCTCCTGCTCGGTGATGGCGTTGAGGCGAACCTGCACCCACTGGGCCCGGCCCAGCAGACCTCCCGCCTGGCCCCCGGTGTCCCCGAGCCCCTCGAATTTTCCTACGCGCATGGCGCTGGCGTCGATGTTGAAGACCCGCGCCGCGCCCGCGGAATGCGGCGAGGCCACCGCGAACATGAACGGCTGCAGGCGATAGCGGCTCTCGACGCCGCTGTAGGTCACCGCAGTCAGGAGCCCCTCGAGGTGGTGCTGCCCTGCGATCTCGGGGGTGAGGCGGACCATGACCTGATCGTCGCCGCGAGGGGCCAGGCGGCCCGAGCGTCCCTGGATGCTCCCCTGCGTGCTGCTGGTGATCAGCTCATAGCGAACGTGCCGAAGCGCATCGCTGCCCTCATTGCGGACCTGCATCCGCAGCATGCAATTCTGGCTGGCTCGGAAGTCGGCGATGGTGGAGCGGTCGACCGCCATGCCCAGCAGCTGGCTCTGGATCGGCACGAAATTGGTCGCCAGCCGATCGTGGGTGGACTGGCTGATCCCGTAGTCGCGGCGCAGGTTCGCCAGGACGTCGCTCTCCCAGGCCTCGAGCACGCCGTCGGCGAGCATCTCGTGCAGCACACGCTCGTACTCGGCCACCTTCGTGGGGTCTTCGGAGGCGGTGTGTTGTGCCAGTTCCACGGCCACGCAGACTTCACGCACCTCCGTCCAGACCTTCCAGCCGGTCCAGCCGGCCTGCCACAGGTGGTGGTGTCCGGACGGGTCAATGACGATCCGCTCGACCACGGCGGTCAGGGAGAACTCAGACTGTCCGCTGACCCCGCTGTAGTGAAAGATCACCGGGGGTGCCGGTTTCGGAGCCGGCTCTGGAGCGGGGGGAGCCGGCGGAGCGGCCTTCGGCGCGGGAGGAGACGGCGGCGTGGGTCTGGGTGCGGCCGGCGCAGATGGAGCCGTCGCCGCAGGTTGCCGGGTTCCACACTCCCCACAGAATCTGGAGCTGGGGGGAAGCGATGTTCCACAGGAGTGGCAGTTCATGGACGGGGACCTGTCAGCGTAGCTTGTGGTAGACGCGGATGAGGTTTCGGTAGAGCGCGGAGTCGAACGGGACGTAACGCCGGACCCGATCGGACACAGTGGTCACCAGCTCCTCGCGACGCCATTCCCCCTGCGAGCGTCCGCGGTACTCCATCATGTGCTCGCGGACCTGTGCCCGGGTGTGAGCCTTCCCGTTGTCGGCGTACTTGGAGACGTGGAAATTGAAATTGGGATCGTAGAGCGAGCGCACACCATGGAGCGTGGTCTTCATGAAATTGCCGATGAGGAGATCGTCGAAGATCTCGTACTCCACCGAGGTCATCAGGCTCCCGCGCGGGGTCTCGAACGTGATGCCCCTCCCGCTCGGGCCGTCCAGTTCGATGCGATGCTCCCTGCCGCCCACGACGAAGCGGAGGAAGCCGTAGTGCCCACGCACGAACTCGATGCGGCGAAAGTAGGCGTCGAGCTTGCGAGCATCTGCCGGCTCCAGCTGATCGGACCAGCTATCGCCGAAGTGCTCAGGCTCGTAGACCTTCTCCGGGGTCTGCGCGCAGAGGATGGCGGTGACCTCGTCGCGCTCACAGTCGTAGCGAATGAACGCATCATGCAGCGTGATGTTCTCGGCGAAGAAGCCCTCGCGGCAAGCCGCCAACGGCGTGGCGTACTGCTCGGCCCAGATCGAGTCCGCGCGCTGGTAGCGGTGGAAGAAAGAGAACGGGACGACGTCGGTGAAGTCGAAGTACGTCGCGTGCGTCGCCAGGTTTCCCCCGACGCTCGGCTTGCTGGCCGCGGCCGGCTCGATGCGGGCGCCGTCTTCGTCGTAGAGGTTGATCATGTCGACGTCGCCGTAGCCCGACAGCTTGAGCATGAAGCGGCGATCGAAGCGGCCGATCACGGACTTCACGAAGCGCCTGCAGAAGCGCACCGCGGCGTCGTTGAAGTTGGCGAACATCACCCCGCCCACGTCGATCAGCAGGACGGCGTCCTGGATGTGATCGGCGATGCACAGCACGCGGACGCGATTTGACAGGCGGATCCAGCGACGGTCGGGGAGGATGCGCACCTGGAAGCCCTGCCCCACCAGATCGTCGTAGATGCGCTGACCGCGGTGGTCCGGCAGCAGGATGGTGCGCTCCTTGAACAGCTGCACCGACTCGGGGTTCAGGTGATCGGGGTGGCCGTGGGAGAACCAGATGAATGGGCAGGCGAGGATGGCCTTCTTCTGCTCCTCTGGGATGACGTAGGGAAGTGTCCAGCTGCCGAAGTAGGCGTCGTGCTCATCACCCAACCACGGATCGCAGCTCAGGATGGGGCCGCCATCGAACACCGTCACTGTCGCATTTCCGATGGTCTCGGCTCCGAGCATGCCCCCTCCCGTCACGCTGCACCACCAACGCCGGGAGTAATCGCGTCGTTTCGTGGCTTCAAGGACAGAGGACAGAGACTGTCCGCCTCAGAGAAACTGTCCGCCTCAGAGCGCGTGGCGCCAATACGACTACCCGATCCCCGCCAGCGCCTCCAGCTCGACCAGCGCGCGCTCGATGTGGTCGATGATGGTCTGACAGCTCGGCACCGACGCGCGACACGCCACCACCCCGAAGTCGAGCTGATCGGCGTTGGACAGCAGCGTGATGTTGAGCGCGAAACCATGGAAGACGGCGCTCACCGGGTACATCCCGTCCAGCCGAGCGCCGTTCCAGTACGACCGCTGCCGAAGCCCCGGGACGTTGGAGATGACCATGCTGTAGGGCGAGAATCGGTCGGCGAGCCCCAGAACGCCGACCATGAGCGGAGGGGTCTGCGTGAGCTGCGTGAACAGCGCGATCTCCTTGGGTGTCATCTGCGCGAAGAGGGCCTTTCCTTCAATCATCGAGGCGCGGATCAGCTCGAAGCGCCTGAGCGGATCTGCGATGTGCGTCGCCAGGTTGGCGGTGATCGCGCCGACGGCGTTTCCTGCCCCCTGGTCGGAGTCCCCTCGATCCGATCTGCTGCGCAGCGAGACCGGGGTGAGCGCGGTGAGTGGCGTAGACGGGAGCTCGTTGCGCGCCAGCAGGTACCGACGCAGGGCGCCAGAGCACATGGCGAGCACCACGTCGTTGATCGTTCCGCCCAGCGCCTTGCCGACAGCCCGCACCCGCGGCAGCGAGTACGACTGGGCGACGAACCGCCGCGCGCCGGTGATCCGGGTGCTGATGCTGGTGTGTGGCGCGGGGGTCCACGACGTCGTCAGATCGCTCCCCTCGGGCTTGCGCCAGGCGCGGGCATAGGTCCGGAGCCCGTGCAGGACGCTCCGCCCAGCGCCATAGGTCTGTCGAATGGCAGACGCCACCACCTTGAGCTCCCGCTCAGTCGGCGGCGCAGGCTCGGGTCGGCGGCGCTGGGCTCTCAGAAACTCCTCTCCGGCCTGGGAGAATGGCGAGAATTCCCGACGCTCGGTCGGGTCGGTCGACAGGATGGTCTGCGCCAGACGTACCCCACCGACCCCATCGACCACCGCGTGATGGACCTTGGAGTACAGCGCGAACTGGCGGCCCTGGAGCCCCTCGATCAGGTGCTGCTCCCACAGCGGCCGGTGCCGATCGAGGAGCGTCTGGTGGAGCCGGGCCGTGAGTGAGAACAGCTCGCGGTAACGACCAGGCCGCGGGAGCGCCGAGTGGCGGACGTGGTAGTCGATGTCGATGGCCTCGTCGGGCACCCAGCATCTCCGCGGCCCACCGAACCGGGGACTGCCCAGCTTGTGATCGAACGGCACCCGCCAGCGGGTCGCGGATCGCAGGATGGCGAGCTGTTCGGCGAGGAACGGCTCCATGTCGGCGCCGTCGGGAAGCGTGAACAGGTACAGACCGCCCACATGCATGGGGGTCTCGCGGCTCTCAGCCAGAAGAAAGCCGTTGTCGAGGGCGGATAGCGCGCGCATCGGTTCCACTCCGTCACCTGTTGCTTCAAAGGTAATGCGGCCGCGCCATCGGCTTCCCCAGGTCCCCGCCGCGATCGATTAGCAGGGGTTCATGGCCCCTGCCCCTTCCCGGGACCGCTTCTGGACGCGAATCATCGCGATCGTCTCGGTCGTGGTGTCCGCCGCGGTGGCGTTCCTCATCCTCGGCCCGCGCCCCGAAGGGCTGGGTGGTCAGCTCGACGTCAGCGGCCTGCCCACGGTCAACGCCACCCTCAACAGCGTGACCACCACGCTGCTCATCGCAGGGCTCCTGGCGATTCGCCGGGAGCGCATCGAGCTTCATCGCGGGTGCATGCTGAGCGCATTCGGCTGCTCCATCGCGTTCCTCGTCACCTACGTCATCTACCATTGGTTCAAGGCTGGCCCGGCGCGCTACTCCGGCGAGTGGGTGACCACCTACCGGGTGATCCTCGTGAGCCACATTCTGCTGGCGCCGCTCGTCATCCCGCTCTCACTCCTGACGCTGTACCGGGGCTGGACCGACCAGCGGGAGCGTCACCGGCGGATCGCGCGCGTCACGCTCCCGCTGTGGTTGGTGGTCTCGGTGACGGGTGTGGTCATCTACGCGATGCTGTATGGTTGACGGGCTGTTTTCATGCGATATCCGTCCCCTGATGCGGACAAAAAATGCCCATTCAAAATATTTACGGTCAATAACTGACCGGACATTGTGGCCAGAGTGGCTATCTTGAGGGTGCCCGGCGGGAAGCACCATCTGACCGTCACCACCCAGCGCCCTGAGGAGTGCCACCATGTCCAAGCCCGTCGGAATCGTCCGTCTGCACGGTCGAAACTACAAATGTGTCGCGTTGCGTGTGCAGGAATTTCGCGCCGCGCACCCCATCCAGGATGGCTGGGGCCTGTGTACCCGCCTGATCTCTGCCGACGACGAGCGCGTGGTCTTCCGCAGCGCCATCGTCGACCCCACCGGCAAGGAGATCGCCGTCGGATTCGCCGAGGAGAAGCGCACCAATCGCGGCATCAACGCCACCAGCGCGCTTGAGAACTGCGAGACCAGCGCCATCGGTCGAGCCCTCGCTGCCGCGGGGTTCGCGGGGTCCGAGTACGCCAGCGCCGATGAGCTGGTGAACGCGCTCAGCCAACAGCGCACCGTCAGCGCCGAGCCGCCCGAGCCGAAGGAAGTGACCCGTCGTCATCACCGGAGCTGGGAGCGCGACAGCAAGCGCTTCATCCTGGAGCTGAGTCGTCGTAAGCTGGCCTACGAGGCGGTGGCGACGTTCTGTGAGCAGCAGAGCTGGGGACGCCCTTCGGAGTGGAGCACCGAAGACCGGCAGCGCTTCTTGAGCGACCTCGACGCCCGCGCGTTCACCGATCTGTACGACCCCGAGGCTCCCCTCGCTCCCACTCGGGACCAGGCGCTCGATCAGGTCGCATAGATCTCAAGCGCAGCGTTGAGGCGTAGGGCTCACGCATGTTCTCAGGCGAAAGCTCACGCCGACACAGCCCCAGGGAGGAGAACCTCCCTGGGGCTCTCGCCCTGGGGCTCTCTGTGCTGGCTCGCACTGACCCTCAGTTGCAGAGACATCAGCTGCAGAAATATCAGCTGCAGAGACATCAGCTACAGAGACATCAACTACAGTGGCGCGCCTTGATCCGGCTGATCTGCGCCAGGAACGGCTCTGCCCGTTTGCGATCGACCATCGCGACGAAGTTGGCGTACCCCTCGATCGACGCGAGCAGGTCGCCGCCTGAGCCCCAGCGCTTGCCCGCGAAACCGTCGCGCTCGATCTGGTGCAGCGTGGCGCGGAATTTTCGAAGCTGACGCCGCTCGATGCTCAGCTTCTTGTTCACCACGATGCCGGTGACCTCCTGACGACGCCCCCAGCTCATCACGCGGGTCTTGTCGCGCCGCACCTCAAAGCCCTCGGCCTTCGCGATGCGGCAGGCCCCCCCCAGCACCTTGCCTACCGGCAGCTCATCACCGCTGGCGGAGAACGTGAGATCGTCGGCGTACCGGGTGTACTTGAAGTCGAGCTGGCGCGCGAGGGCGACCAGTCGCCGGTCGAGGCGACGACAGAGGATGTTCGTGAGCGCGGGACTGGTGGGCGCGCCCTGAGGAAGGGCCCGCTCACCACGGGCGATGTAGAAGGTCTGCCCGTCCATCTCCACCTCGGTCACGGGCGCCTCACTGCACAGCAGCGACAGAGTGGTGCTCACCGCGGGGGAATACCCCAGCGCGCGGAACACGCCCCAGATGCGACGGTAGGTGATCGTCGGGAAGAAGTCCTTGAGATCCATGTTGATCACCACGTCCGCTTCTACATGCGGCGCGGCGTTGGTGACGATGGAGTGCCCGATGCGGAAGCCGTGCGCCGCCTCATGCACCGCGACCTTCGACAGGATGTTCTCCAGCACCCATGCCTGAGCGGCCTTCATGCGGGGCATCGGCGCGGAGATCTGGCGCTCGCCTCCGGTCTTCTTGGGGAGCGAGAAGCGCTTGTAGTGACAGGTCTTCGAGACCTTACGGTTGTAGGTCAGGAACCGCAGCTGGCCGATGCTCAGCCCCATCGCCTCAGCGAGCTTCTCCGGCGAGCCATACGCCGTCAGCCCCTGAGCCTCCAGGCGCGCCTTGTCGGGTGTGTGCGACGACAGCGTGCCGGAGACGTCCTCGCCCAGGTAGAGGATCTCCTTCTTCCTGCGCTGGTTCCAGCGGATGGTCCGGGCCTTGGCCTCGGCGATGCGCCGCTCCTTGTTGGCCTTGCGCTTCGCGCGGGACTCCTCCATCCGCTGCTTGCGGAGCGCCCGCAGGATGGCCTCGATGTTGTTGCGCCGCTCCAGGTCGGTGCGCATCGACTGGAGCTCGCGCTCCAGCTCACCGATCCGGCGGATCTCGTCGGCGGGATCTTCAGGAAGCGAACCCTTCGCCGGCCAGAAGCCGTAGCGGATCATCTCCTCAAGGATGAATTCATCCTTGGAGCTCTCCCGGATGGCATCGTAGAGCTCCTGGCGGGTGCGGGCCTGGTAGACGGGATCGCTCATGCGGAGCCTCGGGCAGCCTTGCTCTGACGCGAGTGGTGGAGGCGCAGCGCGATCATGATCTCGCACGGCCCCTGGGTCATCTTGTTGTGCCGGAAGAAGCCGGAGCTGCTGGTGCCGCCCAACAACCGATCGTCAGCGTCAATGGTGATGGTCGCGGTCTGCTCGTTCTTGCCGTCGAAGACCGTGCCGTCGACCTTGAAGCGACCCTTCTCGTCGGGATCGCTCACCGTGTAGGAGCGGATGCCGCCCGCGGCGAGGAACCGGGAGGCGGCCTCCTCGCGGGGGTTGTTGAACCGCAGCTTGTCGGCCGGCAGCGGATCGCGAGACAGCTCCCGGGCCCGGTAGACCTGATTCTCAAGGTCGTACATCACCCGGCCTGCCTGGGTCCAGGAGGCCAGCGCCCCCAACACGACGGGACGCGACAACCCCAGGCGACTGGACAGCTCATCGGGAGTGGCGCGCCACTCGTCCTTGAGCGCCGCGAACACCCGCTGCTTGGTGGCATCATCGACGTCGGTGCGCGGCGCCAGCAGGTCGAAGTTGCCCCCGCCGGACCAGTCGTTGCGGGTCCAGCCCGACAGCCCCAGCGTGAAGTTCATGTCGCCGAGGTCTGCCACATAGAACGACGGCTGGCCGCGCCCGAGCAGATGCACCGTGAACTTGCGGGCGATGGGGATGAGCCGCTCGAGGATGTGGATGCGCCGACGCCCCCACACCCGGATCTCCTCGGCCTCGGAGCCGTGGTAGATGCTGCGGTGGCAGGTGATCTCGGTGCCCCAGGGGTCGAACGAAACCCGCACCGGCTCGCCCGGCCGCAGTCGGTAGCGCATCGACCGCGGGCCGTGCTTCTCCTTGTGCCGCCGCAGGAAGGTGCAGAGGTTGTAGACGTCCAGCGGGTGCAGCTCGAATGAGCGCGCCGGGAAGGTCATCGCAGAGCTGACCTGCAGGAACCCACGGACCCATGTGTCCGGCAGGTCGATCTTGACCTCGCGGAAGGCGTCCAGGCCCTCGGTCTCCAGCTGGAACCCGCCCGGCTCGACCTCAAGGCTGGTCTCCTTGTAGTCGCGGATCTTCTGGAACTCGTTGTAGAGCGCCTGCGAGTAGTCGATGTTGGTGGTGCCGCAGGCGAACTCGCCGATATCACCGAAGATCTCGTAGTTACACCCCAGGCGCCCGTAGCTGGACTCGTCCTGGGAGAAGCACTCGAAGAAGATCTCGTCGGGATGCACGGTGATGACCGGATCGAGCACCCACCAGGCGTCCATGTTCACGCGGTACAGGTAGTTGAAGTACTTGCGCTTGGCCTTCTCGAACCCCACCCGCCGAGCGGCGGCCTTTGAGCGCAGCTCGCGCAGCTCGGTGCGCTTGGAGGAGATGTCGGCCTTGAGCTGCTCAGCGGAGGCGGCGATGGCCTCCCACTGGCCCTGCTCCTGCTCAGCCAGCCACGCCATGTACTCCGAGCGATCCTTGGGCTGGTAGCGCTGGTCGGAGATGACCACCTTGTGGAGCGCCGAGATGGCCTCGCGGAACGTGATGCACTTTCGGCGGGCCAGGGCCCCGCGAAAGAAGGTGGGCTCCCGGCTGGCGTCGGGGACGAACGACATCGCGGTGTCGTGCACCCCGCTGCTGATCGCGGAGCTGCCCAGGTAGCGGTAATCGAACTGCATGGGGGTCTCCTAAGCGCGGACCTGACGGGCCTGGACGGTGATCGGCAGGCCGACCTGCGGGTAGGCCTCGTGGATCTCGAGCATTGCGGTGAGCAGAGTGGCCTTGTCGCCGATGGCGGCGTTCGCGGCCAACCAACCAAACACCGGGGAGATCATCTCCGCGCGCTCCAGGTCCTTGAGGGACTCACTGCGCAGGAAGTGCAGCACCCGATCCTTGGCTACACGGCCCCTGTTGACGCGACACAGCACCCGCTGGAAGTAGGGCAGCAGCTTCTTCGTCCGATCGAGCTGATCGACGGCGTAGCGGTCGAGGTAGTTGGTCACGAACAGCTCGACGTTCGGCGCCGGGTGCTGGCTCAGCTTGAGCAGGTACTCGGGGCCATCCTCTTCGCCGAAGTACTTCGTGATCAGCTCGCGACCGAACTGCTGGACATCCAGGCGAACGCTGTCGCAGATGCTGACCAGCACCGTGGCGGTCAGCTCGTCCTCGCCAAAACTCTCCCGGTACAGCTCGAAGGCGAATTCACGGGAGTCGTCCCATGTCGCGTCGAGGATGCGCAGACCCGACTCCATGTCGGCCTTCATCCGATCGACGCTGTCCCGGTAGAAGCCCCAGGTGGTCTGCCGCACGGAGCGCAGCTCATGGCTGGCCAGCTCTGAGAGCTTGCGCAGCGAGATGCGATCGGCCGTGAAGTTGGCCGCGAGGAGCTGGCCGCCCAGCTCTTTGGCCGGGAAGCCACGGCCGGCGAGCAGCTTCCAGGTGGTGTGCGCCGACACGCTCGGCAGGCTGACCGCCAGCGCGCCGTTCGCCAGCTCCACCAGATCGGTGTGTGCGGCTTCGTAGGGCGCCTTGAGCAGGAGCCGGCCGATCAGCGCCTCGGTGAATTCGAGGGCGGCGTCGGCGGATCTGTCCACCACCTGCTGGAGCGCGGAGATGGCAGCGCGCCGGACACGACTGCGGCCGTGGCTGCACGACAGCAACAGGAAGTCCGGGTAGGCGATGTGCGTGTCGGTGTCCACGGCGTTCAGGAGCGCGTCGACGTGCGGCGCGGCCGGCTCACCGGCGGGCCGATCGGCGTGCTTCAGAGTCGCCAGCAGGCGGACGGCGAGAGCCATCGCCGCGTCCGGACGGGAGCTCGCCAGCCGCAGCAGCAGCGGCTGGGCCACATCGACCATGCCGGCGAAGCGGTGGGTACACAGCCCGTACAGCAGCTCGGCGTCTTCCAGCAGCTCGTCGTCGGAGAGCTTCTCCAGGCCGGCGCGGAGCAGCGCCATCATCTTGTCGGAGAACTTCTGGAGATCTTCCGGCACGGGCGAGAAGGCGGCCACCCGCCCCAGCACCCGACCCGAGAAGGTCAGGCAGAAGTTCAGCTCAGCCTCGGCCAGCCGGAGCACATAGACTCCGAAGGCCTCGCGGAGCGCCTGCTGACTGTGCGTCGAGCAGCGCAGCAGCACATCCTGGGCGGACAGCAACGCGTCGTCGTCGAGCAGGTCGTAGACCCCCTTGAGGATCGCTGCGATCTCGCCGGCGGCGTTCTTCTTGCGATCAACGTGCTCCAGCAGCGGCTCGGTGAGCGCGAGGCCGAAGGCGTTGTCGAGCAGCGCCAGACGCGCAACCAGCTCCGTCATGCCGCCGCGGACGTCGGCCTTGTCGTGGGTACACAGCCGGTGGATGAGGTCGGGCAGGGTGAGCAGGTGCTCATCGGGCAGGCGACCGAACAAGGTGAGTCCCCGCTTGCGCACGTTGGCATGCGGAGAGTCGATGAGCTGCTGGATCAGCTCGCCCGGCAGATCGGTAACGGCCGTCTCATGGATGAGCAGGATGCCCGCCGCGAGGCCCTGGATGGCGGCCAGCGGGTGCGCGAGCAGCTCGCGAACGCGGTCCATCGAGATCACGCGCAGGACCGACTCGAACGCGAACAGCAGCGTCTCGGCGATGTCATCGTAGCGGGCGTTGAGCGCGCCGGACTGGCTGCCCACCAGGGTGGTGCCGCAGTTGGCGGTGCCCGGGTAGTGGATGGCATCGCCGTCGCTCTTCAGATCGGTGCGGAACGGCGGCTTGGAACCCGCGGGCGTTCCGTTCAGCCCGAAGAAGTCGCGGACGTTGCCCTCGACCTTGCGCTTGGTGTCGAGCTTGAGGCCGCAGGCGGTGGTTCGGGGATACCGCGGCTCTCCGGTGCGCTCCAGCGGGCCGTAGCGGTACTCAACGTTGCCGGAGGTCTCGTACAGGCAGACCTGGAACGTCTCGGTGATGTTGTTGTTCGGCCGCATGCCGTAGTTCGGGTAGCAGCGCCACTCCACCACGCGGACGCGGTTGGGGGCGTCGCCGCTGATCCAGGAGCGGACATAGCCATCGTGGGCGGTGCGGAGATCCGCCCACCACGGGAACATCGCCACGCCGTCGTTCTTGTCCCAGGCGCGGGAGTTGCTGTAGGTGCCGTACCAGGAGCCCTGGAACCGCATCCACCCGTTGGAGTCGGCCTGGAAGCGCGTCAGATCGACGCCGGCCAACCGGAAGGTGAACCCGATGTTCGTGAAGCTGCTGGTGCGATCATCGACGTTGCCTGGCACCAGCGTGCTGATCCCGCCGCTCGGCGCCGGCAGGAGCCCGCCGTCGTCGTGGGGAGAGCCCTGTCGCCGACGGGCCAGCGAGTACTGATTCAGCTTCGCGTTGGTGTCGCCGTGGGGAGGCGTGAAGTGGAGGTTGTACGGACCACCGCCGAACTCGGGCGAGGTGGTCTCGGACAGCAGCCGATCGCAGAACGAGCGCCCGAACTCCGGGGAGGACTCAGCCAGCCGCTTGAGGATGGGGCGCACATGCACCCGCAGCGCCTTCTGCTCGTGGGTCGCCAGGGCGTGGAGCAGCTCCTGATCGGCCAGCAGCGTCTCGTCGTCGAGCAGACCCAGCAGCCACATGCCCAGCTCGCGGCAGGGATCCGTGGCGCCGTCGATCATGCCCTGGATGGTGGAGCGGACATCGCCCGGCTCGACCCGCAGCAGCTCGCGGAGCGTGGGCTCCAGGCGGTCGCGGAAGAACTGCACCAGATCGGTGGCCACCTGCCCCTTGAGGCTGGGCAGCCGCCGGAGCAGCTCGGTGGTCATCACCCGCGCCCACTCAAAGCGGGTGAGGATGCGCTCGACCACCGGGCTCATTCCGCTGCGCACGTCGGCGTGCTTGTGGGCCAGCAGCCCGATCAGCTTCGCCAGGTGCTCGGCGAGCTGCTCCTCTGTGAAGGCGCAGATCAGCTCCAGGCCGATGGCCCGGACCGCGGCGTTGTCGGAGTCGACCAGCCGACGCAGCAGACCCCAGGTCAAGGTCGGGCGCTCCGGAGAGCGCCGCTGCACGGCGCGCGCACCCACCACCTGGAAATCAGCGACCTTGCTGTCCAACAGGGAGATGACGAGGTGGTCATCGATCCATGGGAAGGCGGCGGGGAAGTAGTCCACCGCCGCGCTGGCGGCGTCCTTCGCCGTGTCGCTGCCGGACTTGAACGTGCCCTCGAGCAGCCACTCGACCAGCGAGATGAGCAGGCCACCCTGCTGATCTTCGTCCAGCTCGGCCTCCGAGACGACCTTGTGGGCGTGCGTGCGAACGTCTACCCACGCGCTGGTGAGCAGGTGGGCCACGAAGGACTCGCGCTCGAGGAACCAGTCGCGGTGCAGATCGATGAAGGTGCCGACCAGCGCCCGGTGCCGAGAGCGCTCGCTCTTCACGAGGTTCTCTACGGCGCCCTCGGCGGCCTCCAGCAGATCATCGTCTCCATAGAGATCGCCGCGCCGGAGCGCCTCTTCGAGGCCCAGACAGATGGTGTCGAGGTAGCGCTGACTGACCAGCGCCAGCAGGGCGTCGCGACCCCACGACGCGCAGATGTCGGGATGATCGCGCAGGGCGTGCACCGCGAAGGTGTGCACCACCTCGGCCTGGCTCTCCGAGAGAAGACGGGTGAGCACCTCGGGGTTGGCGTCCCACAGCTGGGGGAACGCCTCGGCCCGGCACTCATCGCGGCCCTGCCGACCGCGTGCCCGGTCCACCTGCCCGCGCCAGCCGGAGGTGCCCGGCGCCGCGCTGCCGGCGATGAGACCGCCGAGCAGGACGTGGTTGAAGGCGTAGGCGTCTTCTCCGACCCTGTACCGACGACCAGAGACCTGCCAGCCCACGCGCGGCAGTCGCGCCAGCGGGATGCCCTGGGTCTCGGGCTCGGCGCCCAGCAGCTCGTCGTCGTAGGCCAGCAGGAGGGCGATGGCGTTGGGGACGTAGGCGGCGTCGCCGGCCTTGCCCAGCCGACGCAGGTGCCGCCAGATCTCGCGGCGGAGGAAGACGCGGGTGCCGACGCCATAGGCCCGCTGCTCCGGGGAGCCTGTGGGCTGCGTCCCGCTCCAGGCCAGCACGCCATCGAAGCGGCGCGCGATCGCGGCGATGAACTCGCCGTCGTCGCGGTAGAGAGCGGCCTTGTGGAGCGTTCGCACCACGCGGAACCAGTGCGGCTTGAGCGGGATGTCGGTCAGTGCGCTGAGCAGCGCCGCACGCGCCGCGTCGTCGCCGATGCGGTACAGCGTGAGCATCACCGACAAATCGATGCTGTCAGCGGCGCCGTCTCTGGCCGATCCCAGGTAGGTCTTCAGGCGCTTGTCGAGCACCTTGCCGGTGCGCGCAGTGCGCAGGCCCATCGACAGACGGGCCTTCTGCTTCTTCTGGAACGCCGCCAGGGTGTCGCCCGTGCTGAGCATACGCTGGGCTTCGACGGCGATGCGTCGCACCCGCTGGCTGGGCCCGGACCTGGCCAGCGTCTCCAGGGCCGGAATCGCCTCGGTGCCGCCGCAGCGGCCGAGCGCCCAGGCGCAGGCGTAGCGCTGCTCGTCGGAAGCATCGGGCTCGGCGAGGAGCTCGAGGAGACGAGGGGTGGCGCTGCCATCACGAGCGGTCCCGGCCCGCCAGATGAATTTCGAATCAGGGAACGACCAGCTCATGGGCTGCCTACCGCGCGGGGGGAGAAGATGATCCGCGATTGCTTAACGGATCCCCGCCCCGTGCGGAGGGCAAACACGAGCCTGGTGAAGGAGGCCCGGTGAAGGGGGCTCAGTGAAGGCTCAGCCAGCCATCCACCTCCTCATCGAACCGTGAACTTGATCCACCCGGAGTCGGGATCGTTGCCGAACATGTCCAGGCCGGCCTGGCACTCCCAGACCACGCGCACCATCTGGCCGCGCACTGTGGGCAGCCCGTCGCTGGGGATCGAGACGGAGGCCGTCCAGGTCTCGGACTGGCCGTCGGAGAGCTGACACGCGCCGGCCACCTGCAGCTTCGTCTTCCAGGCGGTCTTGCGGCCGCGGACGGTCTCTCGCTCGACCTTTCCGCCGTCGAAGTCGGTGTCGCGGACGTCTGCCTCCTCGCGGCAGCGAACCAACAGGTAGACGTTGTCGACCTTGCAGTCTGCGGAGGCGGTGGCTCGGATGGTCACGGTGGCGTTCTCGCCGCGGGCAGGGGCGCCCTCGACCTGGGCGGTCACCTTGGCGGAGCCGCCGGTCACCGCGCTGGCCGCGGACTTGAGCTTGTCGAAGAAACCCATCGGTCTCCTCCTGGGCAATGGGGTTGGAGGCGCCGGAAGGCGCGCGGCGCGTCTATCCGTCCGAAGGGGCTGATGCTGGCCCCGCCTGGAACCGATGACATCGATCGGTAGACTGGTAAAGCGTCACACCGGAGGGCGCGATGTTCGAGTCGGTTGGGAAGAATCGGGAGCCGAATCGGCGTCGTCAGCTCACAGCGTTGGGCCTCTCCCTGACGTTCAACGTCGCCCTGCTCGGGGCAGCCACGGCGCTGCTCTCGCTGTCCGCAGAGGGCGGCGAAGAGCCGGAGGAGCTCCCCACCAGGATCACCCTCTACACGCCTGCCTCCGCGCCCCTCCCCGAGAGCCCCGCCTCCCGCGCAGCGGGCGCAACAGCCCCCCGCTCGCGCTCGGCCCCGGCGCCGTCCCCGCCCATCGCAACCGCCGCCCCTCCGCCGACGAGCGAGGAACCGCCCCAGACGGATGAGAGGGCGGATGAAGCGACCGATCAGGGGGCCGACGCAGCAGCCGCCACGTCACCCGGCGACTCGCGCAGCGGTGGGAGAGACGGTGGAGGAGACCGCGAAGGCGACGGGAGCAGCGCCGGAGGGGGACCCCCTGGAGCGAGCGGCTCCCACTCCGTCCACTGGTCTCAGGTGAAGGCCCGACGCCGGGTCCCGCCGAAGATGCCCGCGGCCGCGAAGGTCCTGAACTTCGACGAGGAGCGCTGCCGGCTTCGCTTCTTCATCGACGAGAGGGGACGGCCCTATGACATCCGGATCGCCGCCTGCCCGACGATCTTCCACGCGTCCGCGCTGGAGGCCGCCTGGAGGTGGCGCTTCTACCCCTACAGGATCGACGGCGAGGCCCGGAAGGCCCAGTTCGACCTGGTGATCCGATATCGATTGACAGGGCGTTAGCGGCGGGCCCTGTCTCGAAGCGAGGGTTCAGATGTCGAAGACGCGCGCTGAAGCAGCAGATGCGAACGCGATCGAGGAGGTCTACGCGCGGGTCTGGACCTCCGGCTTCCCCGAGCACGATGTCCCCGGGATCATCGCTCGGCCCAACGCCGCCCTGTGTCTCTCGGGTGGCGGCAACCGGGCGCTGACCACGGCGATGGGAGCGCTCCGCGGTCTGCACGCGCTCGGTCTGATGTCTCGGTTTCGGTACATCAGCGCGGTCTCCGGGGGAGCATGGGCGACGAGCATCTACGCCTTCTGCCCCCCGGAGCGCGCCTCCGATGCGGATCTGCTCGGCCGGATACAGCCCCCCGAGGCGGTCACCCGGAGCGCCCTCTCGGCGCCGCTGCCGGACAAACGCCTGGCAAGCCCGGCCACCGCTGATGTCCGCAGCTTTCTGCTCTCCAACCTCTCCTGTTGCCCGCTCGACCGCCTCTGGGAGCGGGCGATCGAGGAGCGCCTGCTCGCGCCGTTCGGGCTCCATTGCGCAGACAGTCGCAACCGCACCATCACCCTCGACGAGCAGACCCGCGACGCGATCATCGCGCGCCAGGGTCCGGGCGGCGCGCTGCACCCGGACGACTTTCTGCTGTGCCGTCCCGAGCGGCCATTTCCCGTGATCAACGCCAGCCTGCTCGGTCCGTCCGCGGCGCTGCCGTTGGCGCGTGAGGTCCCGACGCTCTGGCAGACAACGCCGTTGTACTCTGGCAGCGCTCACCTCCTGGAGCAGACCTGGCAGCCGCGAATGGGCCACGCGTTCACCAGCGCCGTCGGCGGCGGCTTCATCGAGCCGTTCGCGGTGAATGGCGCCGTCTGCCAGATGCTGCGCGGCACCGGCGTGTACCGCGTCCGGCGCCCGGGGCCGCTGCCCACGCTGTGTTTTTCGGTCGGGGCGAGCAGCGCGGCGTTCGCCGGCGTGACCGACGAGCTTCCCTACGCCACAGCGTTCTCCCCCCGGCTCGACCTGTGGCCGGTGGTATGCGGCAGCATGCCGACGCCGATCACCTGCTCGGTCGGCGACGGCGGCGTGCTGGAGAACTACGGCCTGATCACGATGCTCCAGCGCAGAGTGGAGCGGCTGGTGGTCCTCATCTCGACCGACACCCCGCTTCGACTCGCCTACGACCCGGAGACCCCTCCCAGGGCCGCCGACCTCGATGAATACCTCCCGGCGCTGTTCGGGTACCCGAGCGGGGGAGTGGGGGTGATGCTCTCCAACAACCGGGTGTTCGCCCGCGCCGACTTCGCCCGGGTGGTTCGGGCTCTTCAGGCCGCGCGCCGCGCCGGGCGGCCGGTGCTGACCCTACAGCGCCACATGGTCCAATCCAACGGATGGTGGGGAGTCCGCGGGGGCTTTGAGGTGGAGATCTGCTGGGTCTACCTGGAACGCGCCGCTCAGTGGGAGACCCGGTTCCGCGACCCGGGGATTCGCAGAGACCTCGACCACAGCGCCCGGATGCTGGGCGCCGGTCCGCTCGCGCGCTTCCCCCATTACTCCACGATCGGCGCTGAGTCCGGACTCACGCCCTACCAGATCCGGATGCTCGCGGATCTGGTCTGCTGGATGGTCACCGACGAGGCTGACACATTCCGCGACCTGCTGGGCGTCGGATGACCGAACGGTTCGAGGCTCGACCCGCCTGACGATCCCATGCTCATGGGCCGCGCTCCCGGTTCAGATCCGCTCGGGGCACCGTGAGCTACATCCCGCCCGGAGCATCGGGTCTCACCTCTTTCGTGACGCGGTGTGGTGGAGGATGTGTGCTATACAGCCCGGTATTCATACCCTGGCGACGAGCAGTGACATGTCTATCGATCTCACCCCGAAACTCGCAGAAGATGTCATCTCCCGAGCTGAGCACGCCATCGCCGAACGCGCGCATGAAGTCATCGAACGCGCCCACGAACTCACCCGGAAAGAGGCCACGTCCGATGACACAAACGGCGGACCGCCCAGGAGTTCGCAGGTCGCAGAGACCCTCGGAGGGATCCTCGACAAGGCCAAGGGGGTGATCGAACAGACGCTGGGCTTGAACGAGGCCCTGGAGGTCAACCCTCCCCCCGGCGTCACGCCGTGCCTGCCCCAGGACGATCCGAACCCCGAAGCGCGGCAGACGACCCTCAGCAACATCCGGCGCCACTACCAATACAAACATGATCTGCTCGGTTCGTTCGCGATGGCCAATCAGATCCCCGTGAGCGAGACCCCCAGCGAGGAGTGGATCGCGCTGGTCAAGGCGCGGGTCAAGGAGGCCATCGAGAACGCCCTGGCGGCCGATGTCGATGAGAGCCGGCGGGCGGCAGCCGAGAAGCAGCACGCGTCCCTGATTCGCACGCTGAAGGCCTTCACACCCAACAACACCGCCAGTCTCATCAAAGACGCGCTGGCCCTGATCACCGAAGGGATCCCCCACGGGCGCCCCATCAGCATCGGCGACTACGACGCCGCGTTCGCCACCATCGACACGCCGAACATCGCCACCTGCTACCACCTCGACGAGACCTTCGTGGCTCAACGCGTCGCTGGCTACGATGTCATGGTTCTGGAGGGAATCGACCGGCTGCCCGATCGCCTCCCCTTCGACGATCAGCGCTTCCGCGCGGCCATCAAAGACCCGCTCGACAGCCTGGACGCGGCGGGCGCGGAGGGTCGCCTCTACCTCGCCGACTACCAGATGTTGAGCGATCTGGCCTGGGGCAATCGGCCCGACGGACCGAAGTACGGGTACGCGCCGATCGCTCTCTTCGCGTTGCCGCGAGGCTCCGGCCGCCGGGCGCTCCGCGCCGTCGCGATTCAATGCGACCAGGATCCGAGCAGCTTCCCGGTGTTTACACCACAGGACGGCGCAGCCTGGAGCCAGGCCAAGTACATCGTGCAGGTAGCTTCAGCCAACCTCCACGAGCTGGTCTTCCACTTCGCGCGGACCCACGCGATCATGGAGGCAGCGTCGATGTCGGCGCGCCGCAACCTCTCGCCCCTGCACCCGGTGATGGTGCTGCTCGGCCCCCACCTGGAGGGAACGCTCACGATCAACAACGTATCTGCAGGAAACCTGTTGATCGAGAACGGCCCGGTAGATCAGCTGCTCTCGTACCAACTCAAGGACTCCCTCAAGCTGGGCTGGAGGGGCTTCGAGGAGTTCGACTTCGATCAGGCCGCCCCGCCCCGCGACTTCGAGCGACGTCGGGTGCTCAATCCCGACCTCGAGTACCCCTACCGCGACGACGCGACAGACCTCTGGCTCGCTATCGATGAGTGGGTCAGCAGCTATCTGGCGCTGTACTATCCAAGCGACGAGGCGGTCAACCAGGACTGGGAGCTGCGGCGCTGGATCTTTGAGATGGCCTCGCCGCAGTTTGGTCGCGTCCCGGGGTTGGGAGACGACAGCCGCATCACTACGCGCAGCGCCCTGCGCCGTACAGTCTCGACGCTGATCTTCACCGCCAGCGTCCAGCATGCGGCGGTCAATTTCCCGCAGTGGACCGACATGTCCTACCCGCCGAATGTCGCTCCGGCTGCGTACCGGGCGGCGCCCGCCTCCCGCAAGGCTGCGACGCTCTCCGGCCCACTGGACTTCATCCCGGCCTTCGACATGGCACGGTTGCAGGTGGCCTTCATGTACATCCTGGGCCGCACCCACTACACGCAGCTTGGGCACTACCGTCCGGGTTGGTTCTCCGACCGCCGCGTCGCGCCGCTCCAGGCAGCTTTCGTCAAGCGGCTCGATGAGATCGATGTGTTGATCACCAAACGCAACCTCGAGCGCACCCTGCCGTACAACACGCTCCGCCCCTCGGCCATCCCCCAGAGCATCAACATCTAAGCCCCGGGATCTCCATGTCGACGCAGCTCCTCCAGGCCTTCGCGCGTCGCCACCGACTCGACGCCGACCAGGTAGATGAGCTGGAGGCGCTCGTCAGCGAGATGATCACCTCCGAGATCGTGGTCGCCGACAGCGAGAGCGGGCACACCACGCTGGCCTTCGCTGCCTCTGGGGAGGAGGGAGAGGACTCGGGGCTGGTGGGGCTCGAAGATGAAGTATCGACTCTGGCGTTCGGTGGTGAGCGAGACGACCCGACGAGCCTGGTTGCGCAGCAGGCAGCCATCGGGCCGGCCACCGTCCCGGACTGCGTCGCCCGGACCCCCGATGAACAGACGACCCAGGAGCTGGGCTTCGACGCGACGCGTCTGTGGCAGCGATACGAACAGCAGAGTCTGCTCGGCGAGGGCGGAATGGCTCGGGTCATTCGGGTCCACGATCGCCTCCTACACCGTGATCTTGCGATGAAGATCATCCACCAACGTCTGAGCGGACGACCGGACTTCATCGCGCGGTTCACGTCTGAAGCACAGACCAATGCGCAGCTTCAGCATCCCGGGATCATCCCGGTCCATGACATGGGCCTGCTGCCCGACGGCTGCTTCTACTTCACCATGGAGGAGATCCGCGGGGAGACCCTGCAGCGGCGCATCCAATCTACCCACAAGCGACTGGCGTCGGATCCGGACTCGCCCATCGAGATCGGCCTGCGGCGGCTGCTGGACACCTTTCAGCGCGTCTGCGACACGGTGGCGTTTGCCCACGCGCGGGGGGTCCTCCATCGCGACCTCAAGCCGAGCAACATCTTGCTGGGGGCGCACGGGGAGGTTCGCGTCGCGGACTGGGGGTTGGCCAAGATAATCGGCGCTGTGCCCGCCAGCGCGGTCGGTCGCCCCGTCGAGACGGCTCGAAGCCTGTCGACCGGTGTGCACACCGTCGTGGGATCGGTGCAGGGGACCCCGGCCTTCATGCCCCCGGAGCAGGCGCGGGGGGAGCTGGACGCCCTCGGCCCGGCCTCCGACATCTACGCTCTGGGCGCCATCCTGTATCAGATTCTGTGCGGACGACCGCCCTACATCGGCTCAGGCGCCGAGGTCCTCCAGAAGGTGCTGGCCGGCGCCCCGCCGCCGCCGGCCTTTGAAGGGGAGCAGGCGCGCCCCATCCCTGCAGAGCTGATCGACATCTGTCTGCACTGCATGGCCCGAGAGCCGGGTCATCGCCCCGCCGGCGCCAGCGTGGTGGCGCAACGTGTCATCGATTGGCTGGACGGAACGCGGCAGCGTCAGCGCGCCGCGGAGCTCTGCGGGCAGGCTTCCGACAAGGGGCCGCAGGCCACACGCCTCCTCTCGGAGAGCGCAGAGCTGCGAGAGGAGGCGAGCGCGCGGCTCGCGGAGGTTCCCTGTTGGCAGAGCGTCGATAAGAAAATCGCGGCCTGGCAGCTCGAAGATGAAGCCGGTCACCTCGAGCGCGCCGCTCGCCTCTGTGACGTGGAAGCCGAACATCTGCTCCACGCAGCGTTGAGCTGTGCGGCAGACTACGCCGACGCCCACGCTGCGCTCGCCGAGCGCCACCGGCGCGCCCACGCCGCGGCCGAGGCCAACGCGGATGAGGCAGCAGCGGCCCACGCCGCGGCCCATCTCCAGCGGCACATCTCCGCCCTCCCCCTCCAGCACCCCTCCCATGATCCGCTCATGGGCTACCTCGCCGGCGACGGCACCATCAGCCTGGAGACCGATCCCCCCGGCGCTGAAGTGATCCTGGAGCGGTACGAGCTGTTCGAACGACGACTGGTCGCTCGAACCGTGCGGAGCCTGCCGCCGACCCCATTCCGGAAGGTGGCGTTGGAGATGGGCAGCTATCGGCTGCGGATACGCGCCCCTGGTCACCGGGAGATCCGGGTGCCCGTCCTCATCGGACGCCAGGAGCACTGGGACGGACGGGGCCCGGGAGGCGATCGGCCGATTCATCTGCCGCCGAACAAGGCGCTGCCCTCCGACGTGGTCTACGTGCCGCCCGGCTGGTTCCACGTCGGCGGCACCTCCTACCAGGCGGTTCCGCGCCGACGCGTCTGGGCAGAGGGCTTCGCGATCCAGCGATTCCCGGTGACCAACCAGCAGTACCTGGTGTTCCTCAACAACCTCGTCCGCTCCGGCCGGTCGGAGGCCGCCACGCGCTTCGCTCCCCGGGAGATGCCTGGAGAGGGTGGGGGCCTCGGCCCGTTGATCTTCTCGCTCGGCGAAGACGAGCTGTTCCACCTCCCGGATCCCACCGCGCGGCCGCTCCAGCGGCCCGACCGTCCGGTGGTCAACGTCGATTGGTATGGCGCGATGGCCTACGCGAGCTGGCGCGCCGAGCTCTCCCGACAGACCGGACGGGGGCTGCAGTGGCGGCTGCCCGGCGAGATGGAGTGGGCCAAGGCCGCGCGCGGCGCCGATCGGCGCACCTACCCCTGGGGAGACTTCCTCGACCCCTCATGGTGCTGCATGGTCGACAGCCACGAGGGAGAACCTCGGGCCGCCCCGATCGACACCTACCCGATCGATGAGAGCCCCTACGGCGTCCGAGGACTCGCAGGAAACGCCCGCGACTGGTGCATGGGGACCTTCACCAAGGAGGGACCACCCTACGCCGAACAGGGGATCTGGCGCTTCGAGGACGGCGGTCCCGCGGCCTGGGAGGCGGTGACGTTGGACGCGCTCGCAGCCCCCTCCGAGGAAGACCGCATGCGACAGCGTCCGATCCGCGGAGGCTCCGCACACTTCGTTGCCTCCGCCACCCAGGTCCCGTTTCGGTTCGGGTTCCGACCCGAGACGCGGTTCTACTTCATCAGCTTCCGGCTGGCCGTGGCCTGGCCCCCGTCGGGCTGACCTCGCCGGGCGGGCTCCTCGGGGTCACTGTCTGCGGGTCACTTCTCTGCGGGCTCCCCCGTAGAAGCCGCGGCTGGCGAACCCATCAGTCATCGCTCTCGGCAGCCCAGAGCGCTTGCATCTCCGCGGCCTGCGCGTCGATCGGGTGCATCGTCTCGCACATGCCCCAGCGCATGCAGCCCTGCTCGTGCAGGGGCGCGTCGAGGATCTCGGGGCCGCTGCCGCGAGACCACCGCACCACGTCGTCGATGCCCCAGCCCTCGCGGCGGTAGCCGAACCACGTCTGCCGGCGGTAGGTCTCCATCCCCCGCTCGGCGGCCCGCTCCGCGCGCAGGCGATCGACGCGCTGCTCCAGGTAGCGGATCTCGTCGATGCGCCCGGGATCGAAGTCGGCGATCATGCGGACCTCGGCCTTGCGGGCGTAGATGCACGGCCAGCATCCCACCCGGCTGGCGCCCATCAGGTAGAGCGGATTGGGCCGCACGCCGTGCCGCCGATGCATGTTCACCACGTCGGCCGTGGTCCAGTCGATGATCGGCCGCCAGACGTCGCAGTCCATGGTGTCGGAGTACTCCCAGCGCGACAGACCGCGGCGCCGGCGGCTCTCCTCGGCGCGGATCCCCACGGTGTTGACCGGCTCGTCTTCCAGCGCGCGGAGGAACCGCTGCATCGGGCGCACCTTCAGCTCACCGGTGCAGAACCGCGCGCCCGGCCCCGGGAACCCCCGCCGCGCCTCGACCAGCCCCTGCATCCCTCCGAATTGGCCCTCGATGATGTGGATGTCGCCGATGACGCGGGGCAGGTACTCGCGGACGTACTTGTAGGTCTCCTTCTGCTCCCACCCCGTGTCCATGTGAACGGCGAGGAAGGGGATCTCCGCCTCCTGCAGCAGGAGCGCCATCGCTGTGGAGTCCTTGCCGCCCGAGACCGAACAGACGATCAAGCGATCGCCGATGCGGGCCCGGGCGGCGTGCGCCCAGGCTGCGAGATCATCGATGGGACCGACCTGCATGCTCCTCTCTCCAGCGTTCATCGGATGACCTTGCGGCTGAACGTGACGACGAGGATCATCATCACGAAGAAACCCAGGAACGACTCCAGCATCACCACGGGGTTCATCCAGCTCCCGGGCAGCGGGCCGGCGCTGTCGACCTCGGCGTTGGTGAACACCCGGAAGGAGAGCTGGAGCCCCTGCGCCAGCCCGATGGGGCCGTCGGTGAACTGCCCGCCGAACGCAAAATAGAACAGGGCGAACGAGAAGAGGATCCCCACGGCGGTCATGAACACATTAAGCGGGCGGGTGCCGTACCCGCAGGCCAGCTCCAGAGCCACGTAGTTCACCACGCGCCGGACGCCGTGCGGCGCGGAGAGGCGCTCCATGCGCTTCTCCATGTAGTAGGCCCAGTCCTCCAGCTCATACTCACCGATGGTGTGGTAGCAGCGCTTGAGGATGCCGAATTCGCGCCGCGCGGTGTCGTACTCCTCGTCGACGACGCTCTGGATGCGGCCCTCGATCTGCTCGCGCCGGAGGAGCAGGGAGCCGAAGATGGCGCTGTCCAGGCGCAGCGCTGAAGACTCGGACAGCTCGGCGTCGGAGAAGTCGACCGGTCGCTCGCCGTACACCGAGCGGAGATCGATCCCGCCGGCGAACTTCGCTCCCCGGAAGTGCGCCTCGTCCTCCATCGTGGACCCGCGCAGGATGAGCGCGCCGCCGAACCGCGCGCGGGTGAACGCCACCCGACGCGTGAAGTGCGTGCCCTTGAAGCGCACCTCCCCGTGGAAGGTCGCCTCGCTCAGATCGACCACGTTCTCGAAGCGCGCAACGCTGAAGCTGACCAGCTTGTCTGCGTACTCGGCCTTCTGCCCCTCGAAGCGGTGCTCGCAGACGACGTCGTTGAAGCTGCACCCGCCCTCGAAGCGGGCCTCGGCGAACCGCACCGAGCGCTGGAAGCGCGCCTGGGAGAAGACGCAACGCGCGCCGAACGTCGTCTTGGAGAAGTCCGCCAGCCCCTCGAACACCGCGCTGTTGAAGTGGATGTTGCCCTGGAAGGAGGCCCCCCGAGCGTCGATCAACTCCTTGAAGACGGCGGTGCGGAATTTCGCCGACCCCGCCGCCGTCAGCCCCCGCAGATCCACGCGACCGGTGAATCGACAGCCGTAGAAGTCGATGGGCACGGGGAGGTCGAAGTTCGCCAGCTCGAGCCCGTCGATGGTGCAGCGCTCGAACAGGATCTCCGGAGGCCTCGCGTCGGACTCTTCGGGCGGAGGGCTCCAGCCCAGCTCCGCCAGGATGCTGTTGAGCTCGTCAGCGCCGAGCGTTCCGAGGTTCTTGCTGCGGACGCGCACCCCGCGATCGCTGATCTCGAGGTGTTGTTTAAGGGAGGTACTCACGGTGCTGCTCTCTCCGGACTCGGACTTATCCGATCGTTCGGACCACGGAGCACGGCCATCGCCGCAGCGCAGAGCGCGCCGCGAACGCGCCACACATCCCATGCACCCCGCCGCCGGGTGGAGTCGCCGCGGAGCACAGGAACAGCCGTGGGTTTGGCGTGGCGTATGGATCGACGCGGGCCACCGGGCGGGTGAACAGCTGCCGCAGGTCCGGCACCCCCCCGTTGATATCGCCGCCGATGTAATTGGCGTTGTAGGCCTGGAAGTCGGCGGTGTTCATCACATGGCGCGCCAGGACGCGGTCTCGGAATCCGGGCGCCGCCCGCTCGATCTGCCGCTCGACGACGTCCGTGAGATCGACCGTCGAGCCCGGCGGCACGTGACAGTATCCCCAGCCGGTGTGTCGCCCCTCGCGCGCTCTGCGTGGGTCGAACAGGCTCTGCTGAGCCACCAACACGTAGGGGTCTTCTGGGTGCTCGCCCGCCCAGACCGCGCGCTCCGCCGCGGCGATGCGCTCCAGCGTGCCGCCCAGGTGGATGGTGCCCGCCCGGCGGCAGGCGGGATCGCGCCACGGGATGGGTCCGTCCAGCGCCCAGTCCACCTTGAAGACCCCCGGGCCGTGTCGGTAGCGCTCCAGCCGTCTGCGGTACCCGGCGGGCAGCGCGTCGCCGCAGATGCGCGCCATCTGTCGGGGGGCGGTGTCGAACAGCACCACCGCGTCGGCGGGCAGCGCGCGGAGGTCATCGACGCGCCGCCCCGTCTCGATCTCGCCGCCCAGCGAGCGCAGGTGGGAGGCGAGGGCCGCGGTGAGCTGTCCCGCGCCGCCCGCCGGCATCGGCCAGCCCCGCGCATGTCCTGCGACGCCCAGCATCAGCCCGATCGCCGCGGAGGGAGATCGCTCCAGAGGTAGCACCGAGTGGCCGGCCAGCCCCGCCAGGAGCGCCCGGGCCCGCTCCCCACGAAACCACCCCCGAGCCAGACCGCAGGCCGAGCGAAACCCACGCAGACCGAAGCGCGCCAGGAGGAGGGGACTGCGGGGTACGCCGAGGGGCCCCAACGCGTCGCGAGCGAGCGCCGGCCATCGCTCGACGAACGGCGCCACCAGCGCGACCCAGGCGGCCGCGTCGACGCCGTCGAGCCCTGCTGCGGTCTGCGCGGGATCACGCTCCAGCAGGACAGGCGGTCCGTCGTCCAGCGGGTGCGCCACCGGCGCCCCGGGCTGCACCCACTCCAGGCCGTGCGCCGCCAGCGGAAGTGACGCCAGAAACGGTGAGCTCACGGCCATCGGGTGGATGGCAGAGCAGACGTCATGGAGCAGGCCCGGGAGCGTCAGCGCTGCCGTCCGCGCCCCCCCGCCCGGCTCGGGGGCCGCCTCGATCACCCGCACCGGGCGCCCCGCCTGAGCCAGCGCGATCGCTGCACAGAGCCCGTTGGGACCGCTGCCGATGACGATCGCCCCGGCGCTCGGACCAGACAGGCAGCCCCCGATGATGTGCGCGGAGCATCTGAGGAATTCGAGGGCTCGGCGCGCCAGACCCCACTATACTGTCACAGTCAGGGTGGCGGCCCCTTTCACATGGGTCCATCCCAACTTCGCGAGACATGACGGCTTCTCAGAGACTCTCAGGGACTCTCAGAGATCTTGGGTAGCTGTCGTTCCTGCGAGGCGGGTTAGGACGGGGCCGTTGCCCCCACTACCAGCCCGTGAGCCACCTCCTGATGCCCGAATCTACGCTGAATCAGGCCCGTCTGATCGACATGGTCGAGAAGATGCCGGCGTTCCCCCGGAGTGTGCAGAAGGTGCTCTCGATGACGGCTCGGCCGGACATCGCTCCAAAGGCGCTGGTCGGGGTGATCGAACGGGACCCGGTCCTCACCGGGAAGGTTCTCAAGGTCGTCAATTCCGCCTATTTCGGCCTGTCCCGTCAGCTCACCTCCATCAAGCATGCCGTGGTGTTCGTCGGGATCAACACCATCAAGCACCTGGCCCTCTCCGTGGCCGCCATCGGCGCGCTCCCGCAGCGCAACCAGGCCGGCCTGGCGATGGACGCCTACCTCCGCCACTCGCTGGCTACCGGCACCATCGCGCGCCTCCTCGCCAGGCGCGTCGAGCCGAACCTGCGCGACATCGAGGACTTCTTCCTCGCAGGCCTGATCCACGACATCGGCAAGGTGGTGCTCGCGATCTACCTGCCGGCCGAGTACACCCAGGTGCTTCGGCGAGCGGAGGCCCTGCAGCGCCCCGTCCACGAGGTGGAGTTCACCCAGCTCGGCGTCACCCACTCGCAGATCAGCGCGCTGCTCGCCCGCCGTTGGCAGCTCCCCGACGCCCTGATCACGGCCATCGAGCGGCACCACACCGCCCCCATCGCCGGCTCGAGTACCCTGGATTTCTGTTTGTTCGCCGGCAATCAGGTCGCCGATGGCCTCGACATGATGGTCCGCTCAGAGCTCCCGATCCCGGTCGAGCCGAAGCCCCATCACTTCCCGCCCGGGTTCCCCGTGTTCCCGCCCAGCGTGGTCGATCGACTCGGCTTCGATCTGATCACCTTCCTGGGAGAGTCCCGGAGCATCCGCACAGAGATCGAGCGGGCCCAGATCTTCATCAAGGTGTAGCCCTCCATCGAGGTGTCGGGCGTCTTCAACGCGTAGCGGGCCCGGCTTCAGGGCTCAACCGACGGCGCTCGACCAGCGACCCTCAACCGGCGACGCTCAACCGGCGGCGACGGCGTCCACCTGGCTCCGACGGGGAAACTGCACCGCCATCGCCAGGAACCCCGCGACGAAGAACGGCAGAATCTGCCCCGCCTCCCCGGACAGGAACGCGAGCACGAAGCCGTACAGGACCACCGCCTCGGCCAGCGCCATACCGACGATGGTTCCCACCTGGAGGCGCGCTGCGGCGCTCGCCAGCGCGGCCTTCGAGGGCCCCTGGTCGCCATGCAGCGGCGCTGCCCCGCCCATCAGCGCGATCTTCCCCATCAGCAGCCGACGCAGAACGGGAATGGCCGCCAGCGTGGACAGCGCCGCCGCGACGAGTCCCAGGCGGAGGGTGGTCAGCGACGCCGGGTCCGCGCCCTGCTGCTGCGGCGCAACCGTGAAGGCCACCCCCACATAGATCACGGTGGAGAGCAGGAGCGCGCCAGCTATGATGCGGAGCATGCGGAGCGTCTCGTCGGCCGAACGATGGGAAGCGGGCATGACAGCGGACCTCACGGAAGGAAGATGACGCCTGTGCCCCCCCTCCGTAGCCCCCACCCCGTCCCGCGCCCATGACCGAACCGCTCAGCTTCTGGGGCTGGGGCCGCGCCGATCGCTTCCCCGATCGGGCGGCGCGCCGATCGCTGGCGGAGCAGCTCGGTCCCCTCCTTGGATTCGAGGGCCTCTCCCCGCGCCCGGCCCCCGCGCTCGAGTCCCTGCAGATGCCCGCTCCGCGGCTCGCCGCGCCGCCCGAGCTCGCGGGCTTCACCACCACGGATCGCCGCGCGCGGGCCCGACACACCTGGGGCCGCGCATATCCCGACATCTGGCGCGGGCTGTGCGGCGACTTCCACGCCGCTCCGGATCTCGTGGCGCTGCCGCGCGATGAGGCAGAGGTCATCTCCTGCCTGCGCTGGGCGGAGTCCGTGGGGGCCTGCGTCGTGCCGTTCGGCGGGGGCACGAGCGTCGTCGGGGGGATCTCCTGCGACGGGTCTGAGTACGCCGGGGTGCTCAGCCTCGACCTCACTCGACTCGACCGGGTGCTGGAGGTGGTCCCCGAGTCGCTCTCGGCCCGCATCCAGGCCGGCGCCACGGGACCGGTGCTGGAGCGCCAGCTCGCAGAGCACGGCCTGACGCTCCGCCACTACCCCCAGTCCTTCGAGTTCTCGACGCTGGGTGGATGGATCGCCACGCGGGCCGGCGGCCACTTCGCCACCCTGCACACGCGGATCGACCCGCTGGTGCAGGCCGTGCGCATGGTCACGCCCCGCGGGATCTGGCAGACGCGCCGGCTGCCCGGCTCCGGCGCCGGTCCCGATCCCAACGGGCTGGCGCTGGGCTCCGAGGGGATCCTCGGAGTGATCACCGAGGCGTGGATGCGCGTGCGGCCGCGGCCGCGCTTCCGCGCGCGCGCCTCTGTCTCGTTCCGCGAGCACTCCGCGGCGGTGGATGCCTGCCGGCGCATCGCTCAGTCCGGGCTGTACCCCTCCGACTGTCGGCTGCTCGACCGCGCGGAGGCGCGCCTGCACACCATCTCGATGGACGGCGATCACGTCCTGCTGCTGGCGTTCGAGTGCGCGGACCGGCCGCGCAGCGCCGACCTCGACCGCGCCCTGGCGATCGTCGGCGAGTGCGGAGGTCGCCTCAAGGACGGCCCCACCACCACGCAGTCCTCGTCGGGAAGCGCCGGCGCGTGGCGTCAGATGTTCCTGGAAGCGCCGTACCTGCACACCACCCTGGTGAGCCTGGGTCTGGTGGTCGATACCTTCGAGACCGCCTGCACCTGGGACCGCTTCGACGCGCTGGACCGCGCCATCCGCGCTGCGGTGGGCGCTGAGCTGGACGCCCGCGGCGGGGGCACGTTGGCCTGCCGGTTCACGCACGTCTACCCGGACGGACCCGCGCCGTACTACACGTTCCTCGTCCGCGGCGACCCCGATCCGCTGGCGGCCTGGCAGGCGGTGAAGGCCGCTGCTTCTCGCGCCATCATCGGCAATCACGGCACCATCACCCACCACCACGCGGTCGGCCGCACCCACCGCTCTGTGTGGGCCGAGGAGCGGTCGGCGCCGTTCGCCCACGCGCTCGCCGCCGCCAAGTCCGCCGTGGACCCGGAGTGGATCCTCAACCCGGGCGCCCTGCTCACCACACAGGAGCGCCCGTGACCAGCACCGCGCTGGTCCTCTCGGGCGGCGGCTCTCGCGGCGCCTACGAGGTGGGCGTGCTCCAGGGAATCATGGAGATCCTCGGGGTGGAGCCGGGAGATCCCCCGCCGTTCCAGGTGCTGGTGGGCACCTCGGTGGGCGCGATCAACGCGGCGTTCCTCGCGGCGCATGCGCACCGCGGAGATCTGGGCGCGTCGATCCTGGCTGCGATGTGGCGCGATCTGCAGATGAGCGAGCTGATCCGCATGCGGCGCTGGCTGCCGCGCCTGTGGCCCCCCCGGCCCCGACGCGCCGAGGACGGCACCGGGCTCATCGACACGGGGCCGATCGAGGCGTTCCTGCGCGCGCGCATCCCCTGGCCCCGGCTGCACGACAACCTCGCGCGCGGTCGCCTGCGCGCGGTGATCGCTCCAGCGCTGGAGATCAGCACCGGGTGTACCACGCTGTTCGTCGAGGCCGCGCCAGGCCTGCGCTTTCCCCCGGTGGCGAACCCCTACCGGCGCGTGATCTCCACCCGGCTGACGGTCGATCACGTGATGGCCTCCGCCGCCATCCCGCTCATCTTCCCGCCCCGCAAGGTGGAGGGGCGCTACTACTACGACGGCGGCCTGCGCTTCAACACGCCCATCTCCCCCGCGCTGCGGGCCGGCGCGGAGCGCTTGCTGGTGATCTCCCCGATCCGCTCCCGGGGCCTGTCCCGGGTGGACCCCGGCGAGAGCCTCAACCTCAGCTTTCTGGCCGGCAAGGTGCTCAACGCGCTGATGCTGGATCCGGTCGACTACGATCTCAAGGTGCTGGAGCGCTTCAACCGGCTGCTCGAGGTGCTCGACGACGTGGTCAGCCCCGCGGACATGGAGCGCATCCAGAGCGTGCTGGAGGAGAGCCGAGGCGCGCGGTACCGCCGAATCCACACGCTCTCGTTCACACCCGAGGCCGACCTGGGGCGCCTCACCGTGGGGCACATCCGCAACAACCTCGATCAGATGAAGATGGATCGGTTCTCCCGCAGGCTGCTGCGGCGCGCCATCGGCGGCCCCGGCTCCACCACCGAGGCTGACTGGACCTCGTTCGTCTTCTTCGACGGTGATCTCGCGTCGGTGCTGATCGACCAGGGGCATCGCGAGGCCTGGGCGCGGGCCGACGAGCTCCGCGCTTTCTTCTCAGATGAACGGGGCTCCGCAGGTGATCAGGGTCCCAGCCGCACAGAGAGCTGACGGCACCGGACCGCCGCGTCGCCGTCCAGCCGGCGACAGACCGCGGGGGCCAACGCACGCGCCGTGCCGAGCTGCCCCGCCGCGACCAGCGCATCCAGAACCGCCAGCGCCTCGCCGGCCGGCGTTCGTGGATGATGCGCGATCTCCGCGGCGTCGCGCCATCGCTCCCCGCGTGTGTGCAGCCGCGCACCCAGCGCCAGGACCATCGCGCCGGCGCCGCCCGACGGGAGGTCGTCGAGGTGCGCAGAGATGAGGGCCATCGCCCCGGCGTCGTCTCCGGCGCCGTACCGCATCAGGGCGTGGTTCACCGCCACGACGACGTCCAGCGCGTCCGGCCCACCCGCCTCACCCAGCAGCGCGTCGGCGGCCACCAGATCTCCAGTGGCCGTCGCGCAGCGATGGGCCAGCGCCGACACGCGCTGACGCTCCGCCTCCGGGGTGACCGAGAGCGCCCGGCGGGCGATCGCCAGGCAAGGCTTGGGCTCATCGCGCCGCCACAGGGCGATCGCCAGGTTGACGCGATCGGTCCACCGCGGAGATCGCGCCAGCGCCTCCGCCTCCGACGCGGTGAGGCCGTCTGGCACCGACAGCGCCAGGAACCCCGCGGCGTCCAGCAGGTGTAGATCGTCCGGCCAGGTGCGCAGCCCCTCCGCCACCACCTGCCAGGCGTCCGTCCCCGCTCCCGAGGCCCCGAGCAGCTTCGCGTGAGCGCCGGACAGCTCAGGGCCCGGCCCGAAGGCCTGGCGCGCCTCCTGCCAGCGCGCCTGCGCGGCGTCGACCTCTCCGAGGGCGCGCAGGAGATCGACCATCAGCGCCGCCCCCTGGACCAGCAGGTCATCGAGCCGACGCTCATCACTGCGGCGCAGGATCCCGCTGAGCTGACCGCTGCGGTGGATATCCACCCAGGTCCCCCCGGCCCGCGCCGCCTCCAGATCGGCCAGCGCCCCTGCAGCGTCACCGAGGGAATGCCGGGCGTGGGCGCGGAGCACCCGCGCGTCTACCCGAACGGCGTGGGTGGTCAGCACGTCATCCAGGATCTCCAGGGCCGCCGCGGCGTCGCCATCGTTCAGCAGCTCCGCAGCGGTGATCAGACGCGCCTCGACCGCCAGGCCGAGGTCGTCCATCCGCACCGCCGAGGCCTCGCCGGCGTCCAGCGAGCGCTGCGCGCGCACCCTGGCCACGAGATCCGACGCCCCCCCCGCCTCGCACTCCGCGTGGAGCACCTCCGCCCCCTCCGAGTCACCCGCCTCCAGCGCCACCTGCACCCGCAAGCAGGCCAGATCGGCCGCCTCCAGGAACGCCGCAGACACGTCCAGCGCGGCGTCCGCCGCGGACAGCTCTCCCTGACGGAGCAGCGCCTGAAGCAGCACCCCCCACGCGTCCAGGCTCTCTGGGGCGAGCTCGGTGGCGCGCTCAGCCGTCGTCCGGGCGCCCGCGAAGTCCTGGGTGACGAACGCCACATTGGACAGCGCGATCAGCGGCTCGACCCGCTCGGGGTGAGCCACACGCACCTGATCGAGCAGCGTCTGCGCCTCGTCGGGCCGCTCCTGACGCAGCAGGGCCAACGCGAGGGCATGCCCCGCCGCACCGCAGGTGGGATCTCGGGAGAGGGCCTGACGCAGCAGCACCTCGGCGCGGTCCAGCTCTCCCAGGTCGAGCGCCGTGACGCCATCCTGGTAGGGAGAACGCGCGCGACGCTCCGGCAGCCACTCGGCGTGGAGCGGCCGGATCAGCAAGGCGAGGACAGGAAGGCTCGGCACCACGACTCCAGCATCCTACCGGAACCGCACCGCCAACGCGGCGCGCTATGTCTCGGACAACACCGAGGCCTCATGGCTCCCCGTTTCGACGATCAGACCATCTGGATCACCGGCGCCGGCTCGGGCCTGGGCCGCGTGATGGCGCTGGAGTTCGCCGCCCGCGGCGCGGCGGTGGCGCTCTCCGGCCGTCGAGTTGAGCGCCTGGAGGCCGTGAAGGCCGAGATCGAGGCTGCCGGAGGCGCAGCGCTGGTGGTGCCCTGCGACGTCACCGTCGAAGACCAGATCATCGCTGCGGTGGCGGCGGCGGAGGGTTGGCGCGGTCGCCTCGACGGGGCCGTGGCGAACGCCGGCGTGTCGGTCGCCGGGCGGGTGGAGGATCTCTCAGTCGCGGAGTGGCGCCGTCAGATGGAGATCAACGTCATCGGGCTGGCGATGACCGTCGCCCACGCGCTCCCTGCGCTGCGCAAGCAGAGCGGTCGCCTGGCGCTGATCGGCAGCGTCGCGGGCTTCATCGCCGGGCCCGGTTCGTCCGCCTACTGCGCCTCCAAGGCCGCGGTGCGGGCCATCGGTGACGCCCTGACGGTGGAGCTGCACGGCAGCGGCGTGAGCTGTACCACCATCCACCCCGGCTTCGTCGAGAGCGACATCGCGCGGGTCGACAATTCCGGCGCGCTCCACGAGGACAAGGCCGATCCCCGCCCCGCAGCGCTGATGTGGACTGGAGAAGCCGCCGCCCGGGTGATGGTGCGGGCCATCCACCGCCGTAAGCGGGAGCTGGTGTTCACCGGACACGGCAAGCTCGCGGTGTTCCTGGCGCGGCATGCCCCGGGGCTGCTGATCACCCTCATCCGGCTGGCGAGCAGGGGCCGAACCCCCGCATGACCGACGTTCCGGACACCGCTTCAGGGGCCAGCGGCGTTCTGGTCACCGGGAGCGCGGGGCTGCTCGGCTCGGCGCTGGTGCGCGCCGGCGCGACGGGCCTGACCCGCGCCGCGCTGGACATCACCGACGACGCTGCGGTGGCCGAAGCGCTCGATCGACGCCGCCCCCGCGCGGTGATCAACGCAGCGGCGATGGCCGTGGTCGATCGCTGTGACACCGAGCCCGATCGAGCCTGGGCTGTGAACGCGGAGGCGCCGGGCCGGCTCGCGCTCGCCTGCGCCGCCCGGGGGGTGCGGCTGGTCCACATCTCCACCGACTACGTGCTGACCGGCCCCGACACCCCGGGCTACCGCCTCACCGAGGACGACCCGCCCGATCCCCGCTCGACCTACGCCCGCGCCAAGCTGGCCGGGGAGCAGGCCGTCCTCGCGGCGGGGCAGACAGCGGTGCGGGTGCAGTGGGTCTACGGCGACCGGCGGTTCTTCGCCTTCGCCCTGGAGCGGCTGCGGACCGGCAAACCGCTGAAGCTGGTCACTGACCAGGTGGGCGTCCCCACCCCCGCGGTCATCCTCGCGCCGGCGCTGCTGGCCTGCGCGCGGGCCGCCCCGACCGGGCTGTACCACCTGGCCTGCGCTGGCGAGGCCACCCCCTGGCAGTGGCTCTCGGCTGCCGCTGCGCTGGAGGGACTGCCGATGACCGCCTCTCCCACCACCCGCGCGGAGCTCGGTGGCGCCTCCCGGCCGGCACGATCATGCCTGGACAGCAGCCGCTTCACCGCGTCGTTCGGGATCTCCCTTCCGCCGTGGAACGCAGCGCTCCGGCAGATGCTCGGAAGGTAGCGCCGTCGAGTCCTGTCCGCTGACAAGGTGCTCTTCGCAAGGTGGCGCCGTGGTAGCTTCACCCTCTCTCTGGAGTTCTCATGCGCGCGATCGTCTTCGCTTTTGCCCTGGGTTGTACCGACAAGGGTGGCGACACCGGGGGGGCCACTGCGACTGAGACCCCCACGGGGACGACCTCCTCGACCGGCGGAAGCAGCGGGGCCACCTCAGGCTGCTCCTGCTCGGGTGGGACGACCGCGGGCGGGACCACGTCCGGCAGCACCACCTCAGGGGGGGACCACTTCGGGCAGCACCACCTCGGGCGGGACGACCTCGGGCGGGACCACCTCAGGCGGCACCAGTACGGGTACGACCACCTCGGGTGGCACCACCACGACCGGGCCGGTGGACGCCGACGGCGACGGCTACAAGAGCGACGTCGACTGCGACGACGGAGACTCAGCGGTGCACCCGGGCGCCAAGGAGATCTGCGACGACGGCAAGGACAACGACTGTGACGGTGCCCTCGGCGCGTGTCGGCCCGAGGGCACCTGGGAGGCGACCGTCGCCGACGCGACCCTGTTCGGCAGGGCCGGCGATCTGGTGGGGCATGCGCCGCTCCTGGGTGACTTCGATGGCGATGGAAACGCCGACTACGCCGTCTGCGGGCTGAACGCGGATGACGCCGCCGGGACCTCGGTCGGTCGCGTCTATGTGCAGGCAGGGCCGCTCTCGGGCGCCTACGATCTCTCGAAGGCCACCGCGATCGTCTCGGCCGAGAGCGCCGACGTGGGTTCCTATGCGCGGCTCGGCAATTTCCTGGGGGTGCGGGACTTCGACGGCGACGGCTACGACGATCTGGCGGTCGGTGCCCACCTCGCCGATCTCATCGACTCCTCGAGCGGCGCGGTCTTCATCGCCTACGGACCGCTCTCGGGCGAGCTGAGCGCGCTGGATATGGTCGGCATCTACGGCGAGAACGCCAACACGGGCCTCGGTCACGGCCTGATCGCGGATGTGGACGTCACGGACGACGGCGTGGCCGATCTGGTGATGGGAGGCACAGGCGAGGACAACGCCGTGTACATCTTCGACTCCGTCCCTTCGGCGGACGTCACCAGCTCCGACGCCTCATCGACCGTGATCAGCGGCAAGACCGGGAGCACCCAATATGGTCGGCACTTCGACGTGCGCGGGGACTTCGACGGCGACGGCTCGCGCGATCTGGCGGTCTCGGCGCCCGGGATCAGCGATAACAGCGAAATCTACGTGGTCCCGGGTCCGCTGACGGGCACGCAGATCGCCCGCGACTCGGGGATCCAGATCCTCGCCGACGACGAGCACAACGATCTGGGGACCCAGGTAGTGAGCGCCGGGGGCGACGTGGACGGCGACGGCTACGACGATCTCATGCTCGGCGAGTACGGCTGGACGGGCAAGTACCCACTCCAGGGGGCGGCGCTGCTGTTCAGCGGTCCGCTCACCGGCACGCTCACGCCCGCCGACGCCGTGGCGCGGGTCGAGGGCCTGAGCGAAGGTGAC
>CAYXGP010000046.1:0-43012 GCA_964464515.1 uncultured Enterobacterales bacterium | reverse complement strand
ACGGGATCGATCCCCTCGACCAGCGTGTGGATCTCGGCTGGTCCCAGCATGCCGTCTCCGTCGATGTCGACGTGCTCCAGCGGGGGGCGCCCCTGGCTGACCGCGGTCCACTCCGCTGATGAGAGACGACCGTCTCCGTCCGCGTCGTGGCGCTGGACGATGGGCGCCAGCGCGCGCTCGGCGGTCCATGTTGAGGCGTGCGGGTGGTCGCAGGCCCACAAGAGCACCGCCGGGACCAGCATCATCGTCATCGGTGATCCCAGTAGCCGTGCTTCTGCAGCGCCGCCCGCTGGGCCTCGGAGAGTCGGCCAGCGCCGATGGGGGACGGCGACAGCTCGCGCCGCCACGCGACGAGCGCGTCTCGGGCCGTCGCGCGCTCGGGCAGCCCGTCGTCCGAGGTGAAGGCGGGACCGCCCAGCGCTGCGGTCACCAGAAGATCTGGCAGGAAGGGGGAGTCGGCGGAGATCCCCGAAAACGACAGCCGACCCTCGGGTGTGCGCGCGGAGACCCCGCGGTAGGCGCCCTCGCTGAACACCGCTGGTCGGGCGTCGAGGGGACCACCGTCCAGCGCGCTGTTCAGTGAGCGGCCGTGGATACCGCTCGGGAGCACCGCGTCGGCCAGCTCCAGCAGAGTGGGCGCCACGTCGATCAGCCCCACCAGGCCCGAGACCCTGCGACCACGGGACGCGCTCCCGGCTTCGCTCCCCCCGGCTTCGCTCCCCCCGGCTGCGCCGGGTAGGCGAATCATCAGGGGTACATGCAGCACGGCGTCGGACAGGCCGAACCGGTGGTCGAACAGGCCATCCTCGCCCAGCTCCTCGCCGTGATCCGAGAAGACCACGATCACCGCGGTGTCGAGCAGATCCCGCGCGGCGAGATCGGCCATGAGCAGGCCGAACATCGCGTCGGTGTAGGCGGCGGCTCCGGTGTACAGCCCCCGCAGGTATGTCAGGTCGCGCTCGCTCAGCTTGACCATGCGCTCTCCGGCGGCGCGCGCTGCCTGGACATCGGCCCGACGCTGCTCGGGGGAGCGGACCCGCAGCGCCGATAGCGGCATCATCGAGCCGGGGGAGCGCTCCGGGAAGTAGTAGCCGTCCTTGACCCTCAGGGTACCGGTGATCGTACGGGCAGCCCGCAGACCCACTCCCCGGTAGCGATGATCGACCCACGCCGTGCCGAACGGGGGGGGCTTGAGGTAGCGGTGGTGGCTGTCGTAGCCGTGGACGAACAGCAGGAATGGCGCCTCGGGATCGCGGGCGTCGAGCCACGCGCGGGCCGGCGGGCGGGTGTGGTAGAGCCCGCCGAACGGCTCGGGAGACTCGAACGCGTCGAAGCCGCGCGCGAAGCCGAAGTCGGCCGACAGGTGACCGCCGCCGGTGAACGCGGCGGTCTGGTAGCCGTAGACCTTCAGGACCTCCGCGATCGTGGGGCGGTCCTCGGGCAGCACCAGCGAGTAGTCCAGCGGCCCCAGCTCGGAGGGGTAGCGGCTGGTCATCAGGCTGGCGTGGGAGAAGAGGGTCTCGCAGGACTGGCTGTAGGCGTCCTCGAACAGCACGGCCTCTTCTGCGAACCGATCGAGGTTGGGGGTGGCCCCTGCGTCGGATCCGTAGGCCCCGATGCGATCCGCCCGGAGCGTGTCCAGGCTGACGAGCACGATGGACGGGGGACCGGCTGGCGGGGCGGGCGGGTCGCACCCGAGCGCCAGCAGCAGCACGCCCCGCCTCACCTGCTGCCTCACTTCAGGGCCCGCGCCGGAGCCGCCGGGCGAAGGACAGCGCGCTGCGCATCCCCGCGATCGACGCGCGGCCGGTTCCGACGAGGTCGTCTGCAGTGCCGTGATCGACGCTGACGCGCCGCAGCGGCAGGCCCAGGGTCCAGTTGACGGTCTGCCCGAACGCCATCACCTTCAGCGGGACCAGCCCCTGGTCGTGGTACATCGCCACCACCAGATCGACCTCTCCCCGGGCGACCTCGGTGAAGGCCTGCTCGGCAGAGACGGGGCCGACCACAGACAGCCCCGCGTCGCGGAGGAGATCGCAGGCGGGGCCGATGGTGTCGATCTCTTCGCGGCCGAGCACCCCGCCCTCGCCGGCGTGGGGGTTGAGCCCGCACACGCGGATACGGGGAGCCTCCACGCCGAGCTGCTGCCGGAGGGCCTGCGCGGCGACGGTGGTGACGCGGCAGATCCGTGGCTTCGAGAGCGCACCCGACACCGCGGACAGCGGCAGGTGATCTGTGACCAGCGCCAACATCACCCCCGCCCCTGCGAAGGCCATCACCGCCGGCGCGCCGGCGAGGTGACCGAGGAAGTCGGTGTGCCCCTTGAAGCGGAACCCCCGCGCGGCCAGCCGCCCTTTGTGGATGGGACCGGTCACCAGGGTGCGGGTGGCGTCGGCCAGGCAGGCCTGCGCGGCGAGCCGGATGGAGGCGACCTCCGCGGGCTCCGCGCCGTCGGGGATCGGCAGCAGACAGAGCGCCCCCTCCGGACAGGCGTCGATGGCAGGCACCTCCAGCAGGTCCAGGTCGAGGACCGCGGCCTGGCTGTGCACCGCCGCAGCGCGTCCGATCAGGAGAGCGTCGGTGTGGCCGTCAGCGACCAGCGCGCGGAGGGCGACCTCGGGGCCGATCCCCATGCCCGGGGTGACGAGGAGGGAGCGCGGGGGCAACGCCCTACTCTAGTTTGATGAGCACGGCGGCGCGGCGACGAGCCTGCTCGTACCACTGCTCGGTCTCCTCCTCGATGCTGCCCGCGTAGACCTGCTCGAACAGCTGATCGCGGACCTGCTCAAAGGGGGCGGCGTCCTCTACGGTCTTCTCGAAGACGTGCAGAAGGAAGATTCCCTGCGGCGTGTGGACCGGCGCGGAGGTCTCGCCTACCGCAAGCGCGAACGCCACCACGTCCAGCTCCGAGACCAGCTCACCTGGGCGGTACGCGCCGATGTGGCCGCCGTTGTCGCGACCCGGCCCCTCGTCGAGCTCTGCGGCGACCGCGCTGAACGACTCACCGGCGGCGATGCGTTCCTGCGCGGCCTGGACGCGGGCCGCCACGGTCTCATCGGCCGGATCGGTCGTCGGCAGAAAGATGGCGCCCAGCTCGACGGTCTGTGGGAGATCAGCAGAGGACACCAGCCGGCGGTAGGCGTCCTTGAGCTGATCTTCGTCGACGGTGATGCGCGGTCGGATGATGCTCTGCGAGAACTTCATCTGTCGCAGGTTCTCGCGCAACTCCCCCCGGTACTCGTCCCACGGAAGGCCCGACGCCTCGACCTCCCCCTGCAGCGCCGCGCGGTCGAGACCGTTGCGGCGGGCGATGTCGTCTATGGTGCGGTCCAGCTCGATCTCGGTGACGTCGAGCTCGAGCCGGGTGATCTCCTGTGAGATCAGGCGCCGCATGATGAGGGAGTTGAGCACCTCCAGCTCGGCTTCGCGACGGCCGTCTGGCGTCGAGGCGCGCTCGGTGATGAAGTCTCCGCCCATCGCGTAGACCTCGGTGAGCGTGATCACCTCGTCGTTGACCACCGCCGCCACGCGGTCGAGCACGCCTGCGCGGGCCGAGCCCAGCGCGAACGCGAGCAGCCACAGGAGCAGCCCCGGGAGCAGACGGGTCAGCTAGTCGCCCTTTCCGAACGGGCCGCCGGGAGTGGTCGGACCGCCCTGCAGGGCGGGGTTGATGCTGGGCCCGCCCGGACCGCCAGCGCGGCGCGCGGCCTTGACCTCGATGCTCTCGAGCTTGCCGGCGTCCGTGTTGACCGAGGCGGTCTTCTGGAGGTCGGCGACGTACTGCTCGTACAGCTCCTTGAGCTTGGCGGTCTTGACCTTGCGGAGCACCGAGCCCTTCATCTGCTGGAAGGTGCGCTCGACCCGCTCGCGCTTGTTGGCGACGTAGATGACGTTCCAGCCCTCCTTGGTGGAGAACGGCTGGCTGAGCTGCTCGACGTTCATCTCAAACGCCTTGGTGACGACGTCTTCGTCGAGGCCGGGCTTGCCGGTCCGGGGCACGAAGCCCACGTCGCCGCCGCGGCGCTTGTAGGTGTCTTCGGAGAACTGCGAGGCCAGCTCCTTGAACCGGGTGGAGTCGGCCGCCAGCTCCTTGCGGATGCGGGTGGCCTCGGCCTTGGCGTCGGCGTCGGGGCGGTCGTCGTTCACCTTGATCAGGATGCGCTTGATCTGCACCTTCTCGGGGACGACGAACTCGTCCTTGTGCTGCTCGTAGTAGGCGCGCAGCTCCTCGTCGCTGAAGTCGGAGTTGCGGATGGAGGCGTAGACGTCCTTGCGCAGAAGGGTGTTGATCATCACCTTCTGCACCTTCGGATCGCGATCGAGCCCCTTGGTCAGCGCGGCCTCATACAGCAGCTTCTCCTCGATCAGCCGATCGAGCACCTCCTGCTTCTCGGCAAGCGAGAGGGTGTCGCCGCTCTCGGGAGACTTGCGGGAGGCCGCCTCCTGGAACTCGGTGGAGCCGATTTGCATGCCGTTGACGGTTGCCAGGACCTCACCGATGTCTTCTGCCGCGGCGCTGGAGCTGGCGGCTGTGGGACCGGAAGGAGTGCCACCGGCGCCCGCAGCGTTGGGGTCGTTGCAGCCGACGGTGAGCGCGGCGAGGAGGCCCAGCTTGTAGAGCCAGGCGGTGAGGAGAGGTTGGGTCATCATCACCCCCTGTCATGTCTGAAGAGCGGCGACCTTAGCCCAGGGGGGGGGCGGAGGCAATACGGGGTCTGTCGCCGATCATGTCCACACCATCCAGCACCCACGCCGCCGCTCCGCGCTCCATCCGAAACCGCATCGGCGCGGTGTTCGCGCTGTCGCTCGGGATGTTCACGGCGGCGCTCGTCTACGGGCTTGTGCAGCTCAGGAACATCGGAGAGGGCCTCACCGCGCTCGACGCCGGCTACCTGCCGCTGGCGTCGATCTCGGCCCAGCTCGACGCCGTCGCCCGCCAGCTCGATCGGGATCTCGATCGGGCCGCGCGAGAGCTGCCCCGTCCGCTGGCCGGCCACCGGTCGAACGCCGCCTTTCACAACACGAGCTTGACGGAGGGGATCCGGCGGGGGCACTCCTCGGTGCGGGCCGCGGCCGCTCGCATCACCGCCCCCGAAGACCACCGCGCGCTGGAGCAGGTGCGGGTCCTGCTCGATGAGATCGACGCCCATCGGGAGGCCCACCACGACGCCGCCCAGCGATGGCTCGACGCTGGCAGTGAGGGCCCCGACACCGGGCGGGCGCTGCTCACGCTGGACACCGAGCGGACCGCGCTGGTGCTCAAGGTCGATGAGTTGTCGCAGCTCGTGGCGGGGCACATCCAGCGGCTGTCGGCGCGCACGGCGAAGGCGCAGGATCGCGCGCTCGCCGTCAGCGGTACGCTCTCGCTTCTGGCCATCCTGCTGGCCGGGGTGATGGCGGCGGTCGGCAACGTCACCCTGCGGCCCATCGGCCTGCTCACGGCGCAGGTGCAGCGGCTGGCCCAGGGGCGGGACGCCGGCCCGGTCGCGGTGCGCACCGGCGATGAGATCGGTGTCCTCGCTCGCGAATTCAACGCCATGGCCCAGGCGGTGGCCGAGCGGGATCGGCGACTGAAGGAGCGCGCCGCGGTGCTCGATCGGCTGTCGCTCTACCTGCGGCGCGTGCTGGACACCATCCAGGCCGGGCTGGTGGTGGCCGAGGAGTCGAGGGCGGTGATGGTCAACCCCGCCGCGCGCGGGCTGTGGAAGGTCGAGGAGGGGGCGGCGCTGCCCGAGCGGCTCGGCGCGCTGGAGCACGGTCGGTACGAGGCGCTTCCGTTCGGTGAGCGCCTGCTCGACGTCGACGTGGTGCCGTTCGGCGAGCGCGGCGTGGTGCTGGTCGGCGAGGACGTCACCGGGCGTGTTCAGGTGCGCGAGCGGCTGGCCCGGGCGCAGCGGCTGGCGATGGTGGGGCAGATGCTGGCGCAGATCACCCACGAGGTGCGAAACCCGCTGAACGCCATGAGCCTCAACGCCGAGCTGCTGGGCGACGATCTACACGAGCCGGAGCAGGTCGAGCTGCTGGAGACCATCACGGGCGAGATCGCCCGGCTGGAGCAGCTCACCGCCCGGTACCTGGAGCTGTCCCGGGGCCGGCAGCCGGAGCTGACCGCCGCTGATCCCGCCGAGATGGTGCGCGACGTGCTGCGGGTCGAGGCCGCCGCGCTGGAGCGGGCCGGGGTGCGGCACGGGCTGACCGCCGACGGGCCGGGGGTGGTCGAATTCGACGCCGACGCGCTGCGACGTGCGGTCCGCAACGTGGTGCTGAACGCCGCCGAGGCCGGAGCCCGGAGACTCGCCGTTCGGGTCAGCACTGCGGAGCGCGAGATCACGGTCGAGATCGCCGACGACGGACCGGGGATGAGCCCGCTGGAGACGGCGCGGGCCTTCGAGCCGTTCTTTACGACAAAGGCACGGGGGACCGGGCTCGGGCTGGCGATCAGTCGGCAGGAGCTCGAGGACGTCGGCGGATCGATCTCGGTGCGGACCGTGACCGGCGGGGGCAGCGTGTTCGAGCTGCGGGTTCCGTTCGAGGTTTGAGTTTGGTTCGACCATCCGTTCGAGTGAACCGGTAGCGTCTCTGCGTTCGGGTGGACCAGCTCTTGCGCAGACCCTGTTCACGGCCGCCAGACCAACACCCCCTCCACCTCCTCAGGCGCACCAAACGCCGACGTGAGCGCCGTCCGGTAGCTCGGCGTGATGCCGGCCTCCGCTTCAAAGTCGGGGTGGAGGACGATCATCCCATAGAAGTGGGCGATGTGTGCGGCCGTCTCGGCGTCGGGCGGTCGCGGCGCTTCGGTCGTGGCTCCGCCGTCTCCGCGCTGTACGAACGTGCGGAACGCGGCGGGGTCGCGCGCGCTCCCCGCCCGGACGTCGGGCGTGTATGGGATCGGTCGCTCGTGCACCGTCTGGTGCCAGAAATAGCGGCTGGTCTTCATGCCGCGCCCGACCTCGGCCGGCAGCTCCAGCACCATGCCCTCCCCGGCGGTGGCGAACACGTCTGGAACGGAGGCGTCCGAGCGAGGCAGCGGCCACCGCGCTGACGAGCCGAACATGCCCTCCATGGCGACCAGCGCGCAGAGCCCGAGCGCGGCTGCGAGCTGTTGGCGCCCGTCCTTGATGCGCTCCAGGACCACGGCTGCCCCGCCGGCTGCCAGCGCAGCGAACAGAATCTGCGCGCCGAGGCTGAGCCGCAGCGGGTGGGTGATCGCGACCTGCGGTAGCAGCCGCCGTATCCAATCGAACGGCAGCGAGAGCATCATACCCCCCAACATGAGCCAGTCGCCGCCCCACCACACGAACGGGCCCAGACCCATCACCAGGCAGACCGCGGCCAGCCCCATCCAGCGCCGCAGCCGGGGGCGCCGCCAGGCCGCGAGGGCCGCCAGCGCGATCACCGTCCAACGCAGGTAGGCCGTGTGGACGAACGGCTCAGCGTACAGCTCGGCGAGATCGACCGACTGGAAGTCGCCCGGCGTGATGTAGATACGCGGATCGACGGCGTTATGGGCCATGAGCTGCATGTTGAGTCGCATGTCGCGCTTGACCAGCGCCCGCTCGGCGGCCAGCGAGTAGCGGAAGACCAGCCAATGCGGAATCATCAGCGTGAGGGCGACCCCGGCCGACAGCGCCGCGCCCTTCAAGGCCGTCAGGGCGCGATCGCGATGGCGCACCACCCACCCGGCGAACATCAGCGCCACCATCAGGGCCGAGACCAACCCATAGTAGAACGTCGTGACCGTGGTGAGGCCCTGGAGCAGCCCGAGCAGCGCCCAGTCCCGCCGGCCGCCGCGGCGCATCGCCCGCACCCCCGCCCAGACCGTGAAGGCGAGCCACTGGGTCGCGCAGACCTCGGAGATGCCGTTCGCAAGCTCGCACAGCAGGAACGGCGTGGTGGCGTAGGCCACCCCCGCCAGCCACGTGTGGCGCCCTCGGCCGGTCAGCTCCTCGGCCAGCAGGTTACCCGCCAGCCCCGCCAGGGCGATCCGGCCGATGAGGGCGAGGTTGTAGGCCGCGGCGGGCCCGAGCAGCAGGCTGATCGGCAGCATCGCCAGCGCGCCGGGGGTGTCGATGAAGTACAGCACCCCGCCCTTCGGGCCGCCGACCAGCGGGGTGTGCAGCGGCAAGCTCCCATCGAGCAGGGCGTTCGGCACGAACCAGTAGCCCCACGCGTGGTTCCACACGTCGATGGCCGGATCGCCGATCAACACTGAGGTGATCTGCAGCGACGCCGGCAGCGTGAGGGCCACCGCGAAGCCGAGCCAGGGCAGAAAACGGCGCAACCACGGAGAGAGAAGGCGGAGCGCTGCTGCGAGGGGCTCGCGCATGGCCTACCGACCGCCGGGTGGCGGCCCGGGTGGTCCCGGAGATTTTCCTCCACCCGGTGGAGGACCGGGAGGCCCCATCTTTCCAGGCTGCGATCCGCCGGGTGGTCCTCCCCCAGGCTGATTGGCGGGTTGATTGCCGCGCTGCCCCCCCTGTTGACCGCTGCGCTGACCACCGTGTTGACCGCTGTGCTGCCCCCCGTGCTGATCTGGCGGTGGGCCCTGCGGACCGGCGCCTCCACCGGGGGGCGGACCCGGAGGCCCCATCCCTGCGCCGGGGGGCGCCCCGCCGCCGTGAATCCCCCCGCCCGTCGTCATCCCGACCTGCTCCGGCAGCTCCGGTGCGCTCCAGCGGGGGTTGATGTCGGCGGCGGTGAGCCCCAGCAGCTCGGGGTTCGCTCGGAGGCGCTCGGTGATCGCCTGCGCCATCACCCCCGCCCCGGTCACCGACGGGTGCATGTTGTCGATGAACAGCCGCTCGGGTGCCCCCGGGGCTGCGGCGAAGGCGTCGGGCAGGTAGACGCGCTCGACGTCGTTGTCCTCGGCCCACGCCTCCTGGGCGTCGCGGTAGGGCATCCAAGGCAGGACCTGATCCTCGGTGGGCGGGTCCATCGGCACGTTCCACACCCCCACGTCCCACTCCTGGGCCAGCGGCGCGAGCAACATCTGCGCCCCGCGAGACTCGGCCTGGGCCTTGATCTCAGCGAGGTTTCCAAGGTAGTCGTTCAGCGGAACGCGGGACAGGTCGATCACCTGGTCGATGACCTCCAGCGCGCGCGCGGCGTTGGGGCCGGTGGGGATCCCCGGCATCAGCACCCGGTTGGTCTCCTGGTTGCGCGTGGAGGAGTAGCCGGCCCACGGCATGTACATCGCGCAGTACAGCGCCGAGCTGTGCAGGGCAGCCTTCAGCGGCGTGCCCTCGGGATCGGCCAGCGCCATCGCGTCGCGGTCCTGGAAGGCGTCGATGTTGCAGTCGGAGAAGATGTTGTGGACGACCACGAGGTGCGGCTCGTACGCCCAGCCCACGTCGGCCAGCAGCCGGAGGGTCTGCTCGGTGGAGAAGCCCGGCACGCCCAGGTTGATCACCTTCACCGGGCGGCCGATGAGGGCATCCGAGAGCATCGCCTCGAGCTGCTCGGCGTAGGTCTTCCCCTCGGGCTGGCCCCAACCGTAGACGCTGGAGTCGCCGGTGATCAGCACGCGGAGCTCGCCGCTCTGCGGGGGGGCGTTCGGCAGGTACGGAGACCGCAGGCCGACGCTGTTGATCTGGGTGTTCCCCGCCGGCGACTCGAAGAGACGGTCGGGCTCGAGCTTCCACAGGTAGCGCGGATCGCCGATCATCTGCTCCCAGCCGGTGGCGTCCGGGATGATGGCGGTGCACTCGCAGCCTGCGATTCGCGCGGTACACTCCCCCAGGCCGAGCAGCGCGACCGTCGGCACCGCTGCGAACAGCGCCTTGCGAGCGGGTGTCACCGCTTGCCTCTCTGCTCTCTGGGCGGTCCTGGCTGTCCAGGCTTACCGGGTTGCCCCTGTTGCCCCTGCTGTCCAGGGGGCCTGCCAGCCTGTGGACGACCGCCCTGACCTCCCTGCGGACCCATCCCGCCAGGTGGACCCATGTTGGCGTTTCCACCAGGGGGCGGTCCGGGCGGACCGAGCGCGGCCCCTCCTCCGGGGCCCGAGCCCGGCGCGAGCATCGCGATGGTCAGTTCGGCCACGTCTCTGTCTGCGGTGACGGGGTTCTGGTCGGCCTGCCCGAACCCGCCGCTGCCGCTGGCGGAGATGTAGTCGTCCTTGCCCGCGCCGCTGCCGTCGTCCAGCGCTGCGGAGAGCAGGTAGGTGAACCCCTTGGGGACCTGCAGCGTGAACGACTGCTTCTCTTTGCCCTCCGGCGTCAGGCGAACCTCGGCCATCGGAGAGCGCCCCGGCGCGAGCATGCCGGTGGCCGGATCGGTGTCGGCCTGATCGAAGACCGTCACATACAGCGCGCGCCCGGCGACGGTGCCGCGCGCGCTGGTGATCGTCCCTGACAGGGTGACCAGCTCCAGGGGCGCCACGGCGTCGGGCGTCGCGGCGGTGGTGGGGCGGGCGCAGCGCATCCCCGCGGCCGAGCCCATCACCATGTCGTGGAACCGGTTGGCTGCCCGCATGTTGGTGGAGAAGGTGTTCCAGCTCCCGCCGCGCAGCACGTGGAAGCGACCCTCGGACGGCCCCGCGGGGTCCTCCCGGCCTGGCCCGTAGACCGACGGGTGGTAGGGGTCCGCGACGAACTCCCAGACGTTCCCGGACAGGTGCTGGTGGCCGTAGGGGCCTGCGCCGGCTGCCAGGGCGTCGACGGCCTGGGTGTCGGAGACACAGAGCTTCGGCATGCCTGTCGCGGTGGTCTGGTGATTGGCGAGCGCGCACGTGGGGGCGTCGGCTCCCCAGGGGTACGGCCTCAGGTCCGCGGCGTCACATGCGGCTGGATCGTCGCCGCCCTCGCAGCCGCCGCGGGCGGCCTTCTCCCACTGCGCCTCGGTGGGCAGCACCTTGCCCTGCGCGATGCAGTACTCCGACGCCTCTGCCCATGTGACCCCCTCGGCGGGGTGGCGCTCGCGGCCGGCCTCGACCTGACCGTCGGCCTGCAGGCTCCGCAGATCGGGGCCCTCGGCGGTGCGGCTGGCCGCGCGCAGCCACGCGCCGAAGTCTGCGGACGAGACCTCGAAACGGTCGAGGCAGTAGCCCGAGAGCTGCACGACCGACACCGGGCCCTCGTCGGCTCCTGCGTGGTCGGAGGCGCTGCCCATCACGAACGGCCCGGGGGGGACCCAGCGCTCGGTGTCGGGGGTGACCGACGGGTCGGTGTCGTCGCAGTCCAGCGTGGCTGGGTCGGCGCCTGGACAGGCCACGGCGGAGGGGTGGCCGTCGCCGTCCGCATCCGGGCAGTCCGCGGCCGCCGCGAGAGAGGGGACCGCTGCGGCGAGGTCTGAGCGCCAGGAGCCAGACAGATCTTCAGCGGCGCTGCTGCCCTTGGGGCCTCCGAGCGGGCTGGGAGCGCCGGGGCCGCCGGGGCCTGTGGTGCCCGGTCCGGAGCTGCGGGCGGAATTCTGCGCGCTGGGCATGGGTGATTGCGCAGGCGACGGTGCGGGGTCGGCGGGGGGCTCCCCACATCCCGCGGCGAGGAGGAGAAGCCACATCACTGGCGCCGCAGCTCCCGCCGGATGCCCCTGAACCGAAGTCCCATCCGGCGCACGTCGTCATCACTCAGCGAGACGCGCGCGGCCCCGACGTTCTCGCGGACCTGCTTCGGCGTGCGCGCCCCGGCCAGCACCGCGGTGATTCCCGGCCGGTGGAGGACCCAGGCCAGGGCGAGCTGCCCCATGGTGCAGTCGTGCTCTGTGAGCAGATGGCGGAAGTCCTCCAGGGCCGCCAGCACCACCGCGCGGGCATGGGGCCGGAACAGCGGATCGGTCGACCGCCCGTCGCTCTCCGGAAAGACCCGATCGGGGCCGATCTTGCCGGTGAGCAGGCCGCGCTCCATCGGAGAGTAGGGGATCACCCCCACGTCGTGGCGCCGGCACCACGGCAGCACCGTCTCGTCGATGTCCTGACGCAGCAGCGAATACGGCGGCTGCTCCGAGGCCAGCGGCAGACCGGCAGCAGCGAGCGTCGCGTGTGCGCGCTCCAGCAGCTCAGGCGCGAAGTTGGAGACGCCGATCGCCCGCACCTTGCCCTGCTCCACGGCGCGGGTGAGGGCCCCCATCGACTCCTCCACCGGCGTGGTGGGGTCGGGCCAGTGGCACTGGATGAGATCGATCACCTCCACGCCGAGGCGCTCCAGGGAGGCGTCGATCTCGTGGGCGATACTGTCGGGTCGGAGGTTGCGGTAGATGTCGAATTCGCCGCCGGGGTCGCGGCTGGAGAAGTAGTGGGCGCCGCGGCGGTCGTTCCAGCGCAGCCCGAGCTTGGTGAGCACCGCCACGCCGTGCCCGGGGCGCTCCCGGAGCGCGCGCCCGACAACCGACTCGGAGCGCCCTCGTCCGTAGACCGGCGCGGTGTCGATGGCGGTGACGCCAGCGTCGAGGGCGGCGTGGATGGTCGCCACCGCGGCGTCGTCGTCGCTGCCGCCCCAGAACCACCCCCCCATGGCCCACGCGCCGAGGATGACGGGACTGACCGTCACATCGCTCTGTCCCAGTCGCCGGTTCTCCATGCACACCCCTGGCTCATCACCCTGTTCACCGCTGGAGGTAACGCGGGCGAGTTCCGACGGCGGGCCATCGACCCCGTTCACATCGCGCCTCGCAGGAGGGCGCTACAGATCTCCAGGCCAGGTGCTTCGCGCGTGAGCGGCGCCGACGGCAGGAGGGGCGGCGATGGACGCGGCAGGACAGGCTCACATCGTGAAGACACACTCCGTTCTCGTCGCGCTGTCCAGACTGGAGGACGAGCGCTTGCTGCGGGACTTCTGTGGGTCCGTGATCACAGCCGGGGATCTTTCACAGCAGGACCTCTCGCAGAAGACCGTGTATCTGTGCGGTGACATCTCCAGGTCCAGCGGCCTCGACCTCAAGGCGGCTGATCGGGTGCTCGTGATCGGGGAGCTCTCGCACGGCTACGACGAGGGCGCCGGGCGCTGGGCGCTCGTAGAAGTGGGCCGGGTTCCCGTCCTCGTGCATGGCGTCGGCGTGTACTATCGGCGCTTTTTCGAGCAGGGTCTCGATTACTTCAACCGGATCTGCGCGGAGCACGTCTTCCAATCCCTCACAGAGTCCACCAAGCCTGGGAGGGCCCATCGCACCGGGATCTACCTGACGCCTGTCGAGCGCGACGGAGAGAGTCTCCACTTTCGTCTGCTCCGGTGCTCCACCAACCTCTCGGGTCCAACGGAGAATTTCCGCGCGAACGACCGACACATCGTCGGCGCCCTGAACCTGGAGGCCGCCCATATATTTCGAGGCCAGGCTCCCCTGAACCATGTGCTGGCACAGATCTACCACAACACTCCCGCCACGGACGCGAGGAAGCAGACCAAGGCCCGGATAAAGACGCATGCAGACAAGACCAAGGACATGCCTCGGAACGGCGTCATGGCTTTCTGCACCTTCTACGATCAGCTCGGAGAGCTGCAGCCTCTGGCCGGGGACGCGTTCGACCATGGCGCTGGCAGGACCAGCGGGCTGACGAAGCTGATCTTTCGCTTGAAAGAGCCAGACGCGGAGCGCTCTATTGGAGACTTGCCAGAGCGATTCACCGTGACCTTGTACCCCGACTCGGTGTTCTTCATGCCGCTGTCTACCAACCGGCTCTATACGCACGAGATCCGACCGCCGATGCTGGACGCAGCAAAGCTGCCGACCCGTATGGGGTATGTGGTCCGCTGCTCGACCACCGAGGCGGTTCATGAGGGTGGTCACACGTTCATCAAGCGGCGCGGAGAGCTGAAGAGACTGGAGCCGCCTACGCCCGAGGGGATGGGCGATCTGCGCAGACTGTACGCTGAAGAGAACAAGACCGGCGCCGTCATCGACTATGGTGACAGGTTTCTCTTCAGCATGAACAAGGGGGACTACGCCGCACCGCGATACGACATGGCCGATGAGTTCCGTCAGTACTCCCTACATACCGAGGCAGACCTGTTCAGGGAGCTGCTTGCTTCGGTCAGGTTCGAGTCTGTGACGAGAGGACGGCGGGGCACCGTGCTGGGCGAGCCCGACGAGGTTCGCGGCACCCCCATCGTGCGCACCACGACCCGATACCACGCCCCGGCGCAGGGCTTCCGGTCTGTGCACCGGCGCCTGGCGCGGCTGATCGAGGCGAGGGCGTCGCTCCCGGTCGGCTTCAACAACGCGCTGATCGAGCACTACACCAACGCCTACGCCAGCATGGGCGCTCACTCGGACCAGGCCCTGGACCTCAAAGAGCGGTCGGCCATCGCTGTCTTCTCCTGCTACCAATACCCCGAGCTGGCGACTCCTCCGCGGAAGCTGGTCGTCGAGTCAAAAGAGCCGGGCGGCGGTACGTTTGAAGTCGCCCTCACCCACAACAGCGTCGTGGTGTTCTCCACGGGCACCAACCGGAGGTTCAAGCACAAGATCGTGCTCGACAGGTCTTCCAACCCGCCTGACAACCAATGGCTGGGCGTCACCTTTCGAACGTCCAGGACATTTGTACGGTTTCGCGAGGACCGACCCTTCCTCGAGGACGGCACCCCCCTGACGTTGGCTGACGACGATCAGAGGCGGGAATTCTACCGGCTGCGACGTCTCGAGAACCAGGAGGTGGACTTCACCTGTCCTCGGATGACGTTCACCATCAGCGCCAGCGACCTGATGCCGCCTGCCGGAAGCTCAGATCGACGGGGCTGAAGCTCACTCCAGTGCCGACAGGTACCTGGAGAAGTCATCCGACCCCAGCGCTGCGGCCGCCTCGCCGATGCCTTCGAACGCCTCCATGTGGTACTCCTCGCTCCAGCCGCGCTCGAACAGGATGGCGTTTCCGAATGCGGTGATGGCCTCGGCCGGCTGCTCCTGCAGCAGGCGCCTGCCCGCCGCACAGAACGGGTCGCCTCCGATGTACTTCTGGCCGTCGAACGCGGCGACCACCGGCCACCACGGCCAGTCCGGATCCGGTTCAGCCGCCAGCAGCACCCGCGCCGCTCGGCGGGTGATGTTGGCGAGGCCGATGGACCCGCCGATGTCGTACTTGAGGTCGCGCTGGAGCCAGGATCGCGCCTGCTCCACCGAGAAGGCGCTCGCCGCCTGGAAGGCCAGAGGAGCGTTGTACAGATCGCTCTGCGCGATCAGGTCTGACCAGTCCGTCGTAGAGGGCCGCCGGGGGAGCCGGCCGAGGGTCAGCTCCGCCCCTTCGGCGCGTGCGTGGGTCCGGGCCAATAGAGCACCTGGTGCGACCCGAGCGGCCAGCGAGCCGGTCGCCGTCTCGCCTCCGATGATCGCGTCGATCACCGGTCCTACCGCGTCGTCTCCGTGGGCCTCCCCGAAGGCCACGAGCGCCGCGCGGTGCTCGGCGAGGTCGCTCTGCCAGCGTGGAAATGCCGCGAGCCAGCTCGACAGGAACCGGCCCTCGGCGTCCGCGAACGAGCGCCCCTCCTGCTCCTCCTCGTCCCAGTACACCAGCGGCCACTCGGCCCGCGGACGCCCCGCCAGCACTCGCCGAGCCAGGGCGACGTGCCCGGTCCGCCCTATGCTCGCCGCGTACTCCATGCCGAAATTGCACATGCAGCTGCTCGGCCCCACATCCAGGTGGTGGTCATGGTTGAACAGCACGTCCGGCAGGGGTATCGTCGAGTAGTCCAATCGTAGGCTCCGTGGTTTTCCCGGGCAGTCTGCGTAACGCGGAGCTGACAGCCGCCACTTTGAGCGGGGCAGGTCATTCCTCAGTGGAATCCCACAGCCGAACCCGTCGCTCCGGGGTCTCCTCGGACGCGTGGCTGATCTCGCAGGCCTCCGAGGGCTCCGTGCCGGGGACGAACGGTCCCCAGATCAGCCGGCACGAGCCGTTGCCCCGCTTGCCGGAGATGGTGCAGAAAGAGCGGGTGTTCAGATCGGGGTCGGTGAAGTCTTCTGTGGGAAGGTCGCTGTGGAGCGCGCGGAACCACCAGCCCCACAGGGGCGCGGCGGTGTCGCTGGCGGAGGCCCCCACCGTGGCCGGCTTGTCGTAGCCAACCCACAGCGCGCCGGTGTACGTGGGGCTGCCGCCGACGAACCACAGGTCCCGCTCGCGATCGGTGGTGCCGGTCTTTCCGATGGCCGGCGCGCGGAACCCCGGGTGGCCGGTCACGCCCCGCACCGAGCCGCCGGTGCCGTACTCGATGACCAGCCGCATGAGCCCGCGCGCGAGCGCCGCAGAGGTCTCGGACAGGACCTGTGGCCGCCGCCAGGAGAGAGCACGCGACGACGCCCTGCTCCGTCGACCGCTGTGACCACCGTGCGGCCGCTGGCGAGCTGTCCGCCGCGGATGAGGGTGCCCACGAAGCGCGCCATCTCCAGCGGGGTGACCTCGGCCTGGCCCAGCGCCAGTCCCATCTCGTAGGGCCACGCGCTTGTGTCGAAGCCGAGGCGATCGCCGAACACCACCAGCGCCCTCGGGCCGCCCAGCGCCTCCAGCAGCGACGCGGTGGCGACGTTCTGGCTCCACGACAGCCCCATGGCGAGCGTGGTGGTCTTCGAGTAGCGCCCCGTGTTGTTGCGGGGCTGCCAGCCGTCGGTGCCCGGGAAGGTGCGGAGCTGGTTGGGCACGGTGTGGTTGACAGCCCACCTGGGGATGCGGCTGGCGTCCATCTCGCTGAGCGCCATCGCGTAGACCAGGGGCTTGAGCGACGAGCCGGCCTGCCGGCGGGCCTGGGTGGCGCGGCTGAAGTCGGTGGAGCGCTCCAGCGTGCCGCCCCAGATCGCCACGGCGAGGCCCGTGCGGCTGTCCAGCAGCACCCCGGCGCCCTCCAGCGGCGCGGCGGAGCGTCGGCCCAGCCGCTTCGCCGTCTGCTTCAGCCCGCTCGGGAGGATCGCGAGGGTGCGCTCCTGAGCCACGGGGTCGAGGGCGGTGAAGACCTGCAGGCCGCTGCCGGTGATCACCTGCGCGTCGAGGCGGGACTCCAGCCACGAGCGGACCGCCTGGAGGTACGCGGGGTAGCGCGGCGGCGGCGGCGAGTGGCGCCCGGCCTCCAGCGGCTCGGCGAGGGCCTCGATCACCTCGGCGGCGGGCCAGCCGTCCTCGAGCATGTCGCGGAGTACCTGATCGCGTCGCTTGAGGGCGGACTCGGGGGCGACATCCGGGGCGAAGCGTCCCGGCGCCGGGAGGATGGCGGCCAGCGTGGCGGCCTGGGCCAGCGACAGATCGGCGGCGTCGATGTCCCAGTAGAAGCGCGCGGCGGCCTGGAAGCCGCAGATCGACAGCGGGCCCGACTGCCCCAGGTAGGGCGCGTCCAGGTAGAACTGCAGCACGCCGCTCTTGCCCAGGCGCCGGTCGAGCGCGATGGCGGCCAGCGCCTCGCGGGCCTTCCGGCTCAGGGTCTTCTCGCGCGCGCCACTGAGGTTGCGGACCACCTGCATGCTCAGGGTGCTGGCGCCCTGCTGGAAGCCGCCGCCGCGCAGGTTCACCCACACCGCCCGCAGCACCCCCCTCGGGTTCACGCCGATGTGATCGTAGAAGCGGTCGTCCTCGGCGCTGACGATGGCGGCGAGCAGGTGCCGGGGCGCCTCGGCCAGCGGCAGGTGCTCCCGGATCTCCCCGTCCTCTCCGACGAGCGTACCGATCCAGAGCGGCTCCAGGGCCTCCTTGCGGGTCCACCGCCCGCTGGCGTCGGGCTGCGGACCCTCCGGGAAGCGACCGCCGCGGACCTTGACCTCACCGGTCTCGGAGCAGATCTGCCCCGGCTCGCGGGGGGGGCAGGCCTCGGTGTACCCCCGCATCTTCGCCTGCGCGAGCAGGCGCTTCGGGGGCAGGTCGAGCGGCGCTGCGGCCGACCACACCTGCGCGGGGAACGACCAGCCCGGATGCGAGACCTCGTGCGCCTGGTGCGTCGCGATCAGCTCGCCGGTCTGTTGATCGATGGCGCGCCAGTGCGGTCCGCCGACCCCGATCAGGGTGACCGCGAACGCCAGACTGAACAGGCCCCCGAAGCGGAGCCAACGCGAGACGACTTCGGGGATCTGGAGCCTCCGGGCGCTGGCTGCCGGGGACTGGCTTCCGGGCGCTGGCCCGCCGAGGATACAGGGTCGCGGGTCCGACTTGAACCCACGACGCTGCATGTCCCTCTACAAAAGCAGCCAACCGCCGTCCGCTACCCGGGCGTCTACGGCCCACTACGAATTGGCGCAGACCGCCGCGATGATGTCTTCGCGAACGTCGAAGTGCTCCAGGAAGGCCCGGCGCTCGCGCTTCATCCGGACCACCCAGTCGCGGTGGTCGGCTGCGCGGCCGGTGGCGGCGTAGTGGCGAGCCGGGTCGAGGATCTCTGCTGGCACATGTTCCAGCAGCCACGCGCTGTCGGGGTGCTCGATGTCGACGATTTCATAGCCGAAGTCCGGATCGCGCTTCCACGCCACCCGCTCCGTGAGCATCGCCTCCAGCATGGCCGAGGAGTGACGGATCTTCACCTTCCTGCCGGCGGTGCCGGCGGCGACCGACGCGGCGTCGCCAGCCACGTACCCGGTGTTCATCATCCACAGAGAGACCTGCGGCATGGTCTCGGCCAGCTCCGAGAAGCGCTCGGCCTGCAGGGAGTGGGCGAGCGGGAAGAAGGGCTGCGTGAACGGCGAGCGGGTCTTGCCCACCTCCTTGCCGGCCGCGGACGTCCTGGTGGTCTCGCCCAGCATGAAGTAGCCGGCGGCCTGCTCGGGAGACGTGAACCGCACGATGCCCGGCGTGGCTGCGTCGGTGCCCTCGTCACGGTTGAGGATCCCCATCGAGCGCACCGGCGGGATGTCGGTGAGGTCGGCGGCGTCCTCGATGCGCGACATGGGGATGATCGAGCGGCCGTTGCCGGTCCAGCGGGCGAATTCCCAGCCGTCGAGGAGCACGCCGCTGTCGTCGGTGATCTGCGCGCGAGAGACCTCGCCGCTGGCGTAGGCGTCCACATTGGCGGCGGGGGCGCCGGTCTCGATCAGCACCTGCCTGTGATGGGCGACCTCCGCCGCCGTCAGCCACTCCTTGTCGAAGTCGTAGTGACCGCGCTCGTCGAGGTAGACGTTCTCGACCCAGGCGTCGGCGCTGAGGGTGCCGCGGTAGATCACCGGCTCGCTGGCCTCCGACAGGCCGTAGGTCTTGGCGAAGCAGCCGTTCTCGGTGATCGACAGCTCACCGCCGGGCCACAGCGTCACCATGTCGTCCTGGATCGGGCGGGTGACCTCACCCTGCTTGGAGAACGTCGTGGTGGTCTTGCCGGTGCCCGACAGGCCGAGGATGGCCATCGACATCGCGCTGCCGTTCACCCGCACCTCCTTGGCGCCGGCGTGGAGCACCAGGGCGCCCTTCTTGAAGGCCTGGTGGTTGAGCATGCGCAGGGCCGCCTTCTTTGACTCCCCGAAGTAGTCGGGGCCCATGATGTAGGTGACCGAGTTCACCAGATCGACGATGATCGCCTGCCCACCCGGCATGCCCTCGGCGGCGAGGTTTGGGGTGTAGACCACGCGGAAGGTGGCCTCGAATGTCCGGTCGGAGACGGCCTCGACCGGGAACGCCAGCACGCGCTGCATGCCGGCGATGTTGGCCGCCTCGGGGGTGTACAGCCACTGCACGCCCACGGCGCGCGGCCCCAGCCCCAGGTAGCCGCGGACCTCCAGCAGCTTGCCGATGTTCTCGATGTAGGCGGTCTGGGTGGCGATGAGCGCGTCGGCGTCGGCCCGGGTGATCGTCTTCTGGGAGTACTCCGCGCTGTCGGCCGGATCGGCGATGACATAGGTGTAGGCGGCCATGCGGGCCTTGTTCCGCGACATCTTGACCAGATTGCCAGGCGCGCTCTCGAAGACCGCCGGGGTGCAGCTCAGCGCGAGCTGGCGGAGCTGCGCTGCCGGGGGGTTGGTCACATACTCGGCGCGGTAGGGATGGAGGTCGCGGGCCACGGTTGCTCCAGGCTTGAGAGGGCCAGATTTGAGAAGGCCAGAGTTGATGAAGGCCAGAGTTGAGAAGGGAGGGGGCGAATCAGGGAAGCCGGCCCCATAACCGGACGGCTCCGACGCGCAGGCGTCCTACCGCTCTCGGTCGCCCGAAACATGCCCCAGCCGGCGTCCTCTTCTTGTCAAAAGTTATAGGGGGCCGGTCGAGACCTGAAGCGCAGCGACGCCGTCTTCTGCGGGTGTCTCAGAGTCGGCGTTTACGCTCCAGCGCCTGAATCACCGTGTACGTCGCGACGTTGACGATCTCTGAGACGGATGCATGCGTCGGGATGACGTTGACCGGCGCCTCCAGGCCCACCAGCAGAGGTCCGAGCTGCTCGACGTCTGCCAGCGAGCCCAGCAGCTTGTAGGCGATGTTGCCCGACGTGAGGTCGGGAAACACCAGCACGTTGGCCGGTCCGCCGAGCGTGGAGAACGGGAACGTGCCGGACAGCTTGGCCGCGTCGATGGCGGTGTCGGCCTGCATCTCACCGTCGATCTCGAGATCGGGTCGGCGCTGTCGAACCAGCTCCACTGCCCGCCGCACCCGCGCCACGTCAGCGTCTTCGCGGTGCTCGCCGAAGTCGGAGTACGACAGCAGGGCCACCCGAGGGGTCTCCCCGAAGGTCTCCGCCACCCGAGCGGTGTTGAGGGCGATGGCCGCGAGGGTCTCGGCGTCGGGGCGCACGTTCACGGTGCAGTCGCCCAGGAAGAGCCGCCGATCTTCGAACAGCATGGCGTACACGCCGGAGACCCGTCGCGCGTCTGCGCTGGTGCCCAGCACCTTCAGAGCGGGCCGGAGCGTCATGCTGTAGCTGCGGCCGACCCCGCCGACCAGACCGTCCGCCAGCCCCTCCGACAGCAGCATCGCCGCGTACCAGGTGCGGTCTCGAAGCCGCGACCGGGCCGCCGCGTGGGTGAGCCCCTTGCGGGCCCGTCGGTGCCACAGCTTCTCGGCCAGGGCGTCGAAACGCTCGCCTGAGGGCTCCTCGATGATCACGCCGTCGAGCGACACGCCGGCGGCCTCGGCGCGAGCCGCGATCTTCTCGCGGGAGCCCAGCAGCACAGGGGTGCAGATGCGCTCCTCGATCAGGATCTGGGCGGCGCGGATCACCTGCCGATCGGGGCCGTCGGGGAACACCAGCCGCTGGCGGGTGCTGGCCTGCGCGCGACGGAGCAGCGGCGACATCAGGCCGGCGGCGCGCTGGACCAGCACATGGAGCCGGGCGCGGTAGGCGTCCAGATCGGCGATGGGCGTGCGGGCCACCCCTGAGGCGGCAGCGGCCTCCGCCACGGCGGGGGCCACCCACAGCAGCACCCGCGCGTCGAAGGGCTTGGGGATGATGTACTCAGGGCCATAGGCCATGGTCTCCACGTCGTACGCGCGGAGCACCTCGTCGGGCACGTCGGCCCTGGCGAGGGCCGCGAGGGCGCGGGTCGCGGCCACCTTCATCTCTTCGGTGATCTTCCGCGCGCGGCAGTCCAGCGCGCCCCGGAAGACGAACGGGAACCCCAGGACGTTGTTGACCTGGTTCGGGTGGTCGGAGCGGCCGGTGGCGATGATGGCGTCGGGCCGGGCCTGGCGCGCGACGGCCCAGGCGATCTCGGGGTCCGGGTTCGCCATCGCGAAGATGATCGGCTGCGGAGTCATCCCCGCGATCATCTCGGCCGTGAGGATGTCGGCGACCGACAGACCCACGAAGGCGTCTGCTCCATCGAGGGCGGCGGCCATCGACGGCACGTCCGCGTCGATCGCGAAGGCGGCCTTGTGCGGGGGCAGCCCGGTGCGCCGGGTAGTGATGGCCCCCCGAGAGTCGAACATCGTGATGTTCTCGCGGCGCAGACCGAGGGCGATGTACAGCTCGGCGCAGGCGATGGCCGCCGCCCCGGCGCCCGAGAAGACCACGCAGGTGTCAGCCATCTGGCGGCCGCTGATCTCGACGGCGTTCATCAGCGCCGCCGCTGAGATGATGGCGGTGCCGTGCTGATCGTCGTGGAAGACGGGGATGTCCAGCTCCGCCTGGAGGCGGCGTTCGATCTCGAAGCACTCGGGGGCCTTGATGTCCTCGAGGTTGATGCCGCCGAACGTCGGCGCCATGGCCTTGACGATGGCGACGATCTCATCGGCGGTGTGGGCGTCCAGCTCGATATCGAACACGTCGATGTCGGCGAACTTCTTGAACAGGTTGGCCTTGCCCTCCATCACCGGCTTGCCGGCCTCGGGTCCGATGTTGCCCAGACCCAGCACGGCTGTTCCGTTGGTCACCACCGCCACGAGGTTGCCGCGGGAGGTGTAGCGAAAGACCTCGTCCGGATCGGCGTGGATCGCGCGGCAGGCGGCGGCCACCCCGGGGGTGTATGCCAGCGAGAGATCACGCTGCGTGGACAGGGGCTTCGTCGCGGTGACCGCGATCTTTCCCGGGCGTCCGGAGGAGTGGTAGAGCAGCGCGTCGTCGTCGTAGATGGACATGGAAGACTCCTGCTGGGTGGTCAGGACAGCCAGCGTTTGCGGCGGCGGTAGTGCTTGACGTCGCGGAAGCTCTGGCCCTCTGCCTCCCCGAGACCGAGGTAGAACTCCTGGATGTCTCGATCGGCTCGGAGCTCCTCCGACGGGCCGTCGAGCACTACGCGGCCGGTCTCGAGGATCGTCGCGTGATCGGCCAGCTCCAGGGCCATCGAGGCGTTCTGCTCGACCAGCAGGATGGCGGTGCCGGCTGCGCGGATCTCCCGGATCAGCGCGGCGACCTGCAGCACGATCTTCGGGGCCAACCCCAGGCTGGGTTCATCCATCAGCAGGAGGCGGGGGCGCGCCATCAGCGCGCGGGCGATGGCGAGCATCTGCTGCTCACCGCCGGACAGGTAGCCGGCCGGTCGGTGGCGCCGCTGCGCGAGGATGTCGAATCGCTCATACATCCGCGCGAGATCGGCGCGGACCTGCCCTCGATGACCCCGCCCTCCATGACCCCGCCCTCCATGACCCTGCACCCAGGCGCCGGCCAGGAGGTTCTCCTCGACGCTCAGCTCGGCGAAGACGCGCCGGCCCTCCATGACCTGCGCGATGCCCCGCCGGGCGATGTCGGGCGGATCGAGTCCGCGGAGGCTCTCGCCCTCAAAGGTGACGTCGCCCTTGGTGATGATCCCGTTGTGGATGTCGAGCAGCCCGGTGATGGCGCGCAGCGTGGTGGTCTTGCCAGCGCCGTTCGGCCCCAGCAGCGCCACCACCCCGCCCGCAGGGACCGACAGGCTGATCCCCCGGAGCACGCGGATCACCGAGTGGTAGACGGTCTCCAGGTTGGTGATCTCGAGCATTCGCCGATCAGCGCTTGCCCTTGCCCTTCCCCTTGCTCTTGCCGCCGCCACCGCTCTTGCCCTTGCCTTTTCCGCCCTTGGCCTTGGCCTTGCCGATCTTGGACTTCAGAGATCCGGTGCCGGGCGCGGCGTAGGGCGCGACCTCCGTCCACGACTTCTTCTCGAAGTCGGGCTGCAGGACGCGGGTGCGGTCGCCGGGGGTGTACGGGACCTTGTCGAGGCTCAGCGGCTGGATCATGCCGCCGGCGTTCCAGTTGGTGATGGTCCCCAGCGACGACAGGTAGCCGGCGCGGGTGATGTCACCGGACTCGATGGCCCGCCGAGCCACCTCGACCTGCGCGAGCCCCTGGATGTAGGAGACGAGCACGTAGAAGTCGGGGTCGCCCATGTCGCCGCCGTGGGCCGTCCAGGCCGCCTCGAAGGCGTCCATGCCGGGCACCGGCTCTCCCCAGAACGGCAGACCGTTCATCTGGTAGTACTTGCCGAAAACGGCCGAGGGGATGACCTCGGGATCGAAGAAGCGGTCGATCCAGGCGGGGGTGTTGCCGATCCAGGTCGGCGCGTAGCCGAGCTGCGCGGCCGTCCCGAGCAGGGGCCCGGTGGCGCTGGGCAGGGTGGTCAGGAGGACGTAGTTGGCCCCGGCGTCCTTGAGGCCGGTGATCACCGCGGTGAAGTCCTTCTGACCTGGCGCGACGGTCTGCTCGGAGACCACCGTGACGCCCGCGCGCTGCGCCGCGTCCAGCCAGCCCTTCTGGCCGTCTGCGCCGTAGTCGTCCTGCTGGTAGATGATGGCGGCCTTGATGGCGTCCTTGTTCCCTGCCTGCGAGACCACCCAGTTCATCGCGCGGCGGGCCTCGACCTCGTAGCTGGGGCCGAGCGGCGGCGTGTACTTGTGGGTCGCCATCTCGCCGGAGAGCGAGGCGGGGAAGGCCACCATGTTCTGGGCCTCCAGGAGCGGCCGCAGCGGCAGGGTGTTCGGCGTGCCGAAGCTCGTGCCGATGAACAGCACGTCGTCCTGGATCTCCTTGAACGCCTGGGTGGACTGCTGCGCGTTGTAGCCGTGATCGCGCTCGACCAGCTCGACCTTCCAGCCGTCGGGCAGCAGGCCCGAACCGCCCGCGTTGATGGTGGCGGCGAGCAGGCGCTTACCGTTCGCGAACGGCTTTCCGATCGCGGCCGCGGGGCCCGACTCGTCATTGAGCGTGCCGATGCGGATGACCTTGGCGCCGGTGTCGACGCCCTTGTCCGACTTGATGGAGTCGTCGGGCGCGGGCGGCGGCGCCTCGGACTCACAACCCGTGACGGTCAGGGCCGTGGCGATGGTCAGGGCGGTGAGGAGCCCGCCGGAGAGGAGATGGTTCACGTTGACCTCAGAATGGGGGGGGCGATTCCGGAGCGCGCGGGTGGTGAATCAGCTGATACGCGCGGGAATTCGGTTGAGGCCGCGGCTATAACACCCCACCGAGACGGTGCGTTATGGGCCGGTCTTCTCCAGGACCAGCGGGCGGGGTGAGAGATGGGCGAGCGGGTTGACGCGCTTCTGCAGAGAGCTGCTGAGCACATCGGAGCCGGCAGGCTGCGGGAGGCCACCAGCGTCATCGAGCCGCTCATCGCGGCGTCGATGGCGGCGGGCGATCAGGCGGCCGAGGCTTCCGCGCGGTTCATGTCGGCCCAGGTCGCGGTCGCCAAGGGAGATCGCGAGCTGGCGCGGCATCAGGCCGCTGCTGCGCTGGAGATCGCCGAGCGGCTCGGCGAGGAGGCCGGCGCGGAGCACATCCGCACGTTCTGTTCGTGGCTCGAGGCGCCCACCGGGGTCGAGGCCGCGCTGGCCGGCGCCGCAGGTCATCTGCAAGCCGGTCGCCCCCGCGAAGCCGCCGAGGCGATCGCGGAGGTGCTCCCGACCCTCGACCCGGGCACCCCCGACGAGGCGTCGGCGCAGTTCCTGCTGGCGCAGGCGCGGGTGGCCCTGGGCGATCGCGAGGCCGCGCTGGCCTGCATCGAGCGCGCCATCGCGGTGGCCCGACAGCGCGATGACCCCGCAGCGCTGGCCCACTTCGAGGCGTTCAAGCAGGGGCTCTCCGGCGGCGAGGAGGACGCCTTCGCCAGCGTGATCGCGCTGCTGCACGAGGGCCGCGCAGCCGAGGCCGCCGACCGACTCCAGGACATGCTGCCGACGGTGCCGACGGGGACCCCAGCCGAGGCGTCCGCCTGCTCGCTGCTGTCCCAGGCGCTGTGGATGGACGGCCGCGCCGCAGAGGGCATGCCCTACGCCGAGCGCGCGCTGGAGCTGGCCGTGGCCGACGGTCGGGCTGATGTGATCGCGCACTTCAAGGAGCTGGCCGACGATATCCGCGCGGCGATGGAATGAGCTCCAACCACATCGGGGGCCACGCGGCTCCCGGCGCTCGCACGCTCCCCAACATCGATCCCGCCACGGGGCGGGAGCTGGGTCGCATCCCACGATCCGGCGAGGCAGAGGTGAGCGCCGCCGTGCAGGCCGCTCGGCGGGCGCTGACCGGAGCGTGGGGGGCCAGCACCGTGGAGGAGCGCGCTGCACTCCTGGAGCGCGTCGCCGACGGCATCGCCGCGCGGCGCGCGGAGCTTGCCCGCGCCGAGTCAGAGGACACCGGCAAGCCGCTGAAGCTCGCGCTGTCGGTGGACATCCCACGGGCCGAGGCCAACTTCCGGTTCTTCGCCGGCGCGATCCGACACGACCACACCCGCGCGCACCCCATGGCAGGCGCGCTCAACTACACCCTGCGCCAGCCGGCCGGGGTCTGCGCGCTGATCACGCCCTGGAACCTGCCGCTCTACCTGTTGACGTGGAAGACCGCGCCGGCCCTGGGCATGGGCAACGCGGTGGTGGCCAAGCCGAGCGAGATGACGCCGCGCACCGCCGACGCCCTGGCCGAGATCATCACCGAGGTGGGCGGACCGCCGGGCTGCTTCAACCTGCTGCACGGACTGGGCCCAGAGGTGGGGGCGCCGCTGGTGGCCCACTCCGGCGTCGACCTCGTCTCGTTCACCGGCGGCACCGCCACGGGGCGCCACGTCGCGGCGGCGGCGGCGCCTGCCTTCAAGAAGCTCAGCCTGGAGCTGGGCGGCAAGAACCCCACCGTGGTCTTCGCCGACTGCGACTTCGACGCCGCGGTGACGGGCGCGGCGCGGGCCGGCTTCCTCAACCAGGGGCAGATCTGCCTGTGCGGCTCGCGGGTGCTGGTCCAGCGCGGCATCTACGACGCGTTCGTGGACGCGCTGGTCGCGAAGGCCCGCGGACTGGTGGTCGGCGACCCGCGCGATCCCGACGTCGACCTGGGCTCGCTCATCAGCGCCGCCCATCGCGACAAGGTGGAGGGGTACCTGGCCCTGGCGCGGCAGGAGGGCGGCGAGATCCGCTGCGGCGGAGATCGCCCGGAGCTGCCTGCCCCGTTCGACCAGGGGGCTTTTCTGCAGCCGGCGGTGATCACCGGGCTGGCTCCCTTCTGCCGCACGGCCACCGAGGAGATCTTCGGGCCGGTGGTGACCGTCCACCCGTTCGAGACCGAGGCGGAGGCGCTCTCCATCGCCAACGGGGTCCGCTACGGCCTGTCGGCTGCGGTCTGGACGCGCGATCTCGCTCGCGCTCACCGTGTATCTGCAAAGTTGGAGACCGGGATGGTCTGGGTGAACACGTGGCTGCTGCGGGACCTGCGGGTGCCGTTCGGGGGCGTCAAGGACAGCGGGGTCGGTCGCGAGGGTGGGGAGAACTCGCTTCGATTCTTCAGTGAGTCCAAAAATATCTGTATCAAGCTGTAGATTCCTACTCAACGCACCAGCTCGACGACCTCCGAGCCCACCACGGACGGTGCCCAGCCGGCGTGACGGAGGCCGGCGCGCAGGGTGTCGTGGTCCAACATGGAGCAGGGAACACAGGGAAACCCGGGCCGAGCAGCCATGGCGGCCGCGATGGTCTGCTCGATGGCCGTTCCCATGGGGCGCGCTTCGCCGAATCCGCCGACCTCGTGGACAGGGCCCCAGCCGAGCCCGGCGGACCACCCCTTCGATGGGACCAACTGAGTCAGCGCCGCCAGCGCGTCATCGAAGCGTGTGAAGGTCGCGACGAGTCCGCCGTCCCGCTTGGCGACCAGGCGCGCGCTCTCCAGCTGCAGCAGCTTCGCGGCGAGCTCGGTCACCGCGCCTGCGTCTGCCGGGTGCCGCTCCAGCGCGAGGAGCCCGCTGGGGACATGAGCCCGAACGGAAAAATCAGGGGCGACCAGCTCCTCTGGCAGCAGCTCCACCGCCCCAGGCAGCTCGAAGAAGCGCCCGGCGGTGAGCACATCGGCGGGCAGGCCGCGTCGCTCCAGCATCATCGTGACAGGTCGGTCGGTCGTGTTCTTCACCCGAATCCGGACCTGGCCAGGGGCGAGCGTGAGGCCAAGTCCGGATTGGGTCGTGAGGGCGTCATGACCAACGAACACCACGCTCTCTCGGCTCAGACGTCCGTCGCGGATCGTCAGCGGCAGCGGGGCACGCATCGGAAGCGTGCGAAGCCGGAATGCGCCGGATTGGAGCGTGAGCTCGACGTCGACCTCTGCGCCAGGAGCGAGGAGATCCTGGGCCAGGACATGCGGCTGCCGCTCGGGGCTGCCGATACACTGCAGCGGCAGATCGAAGTCTCGCACCTGGGGAGCCGGGCGGAAGTTGACCGCGACCTGCGTTGGGAACGTCCCGTCGTACCGGATGTTGCACGACGAGCAATGCACCTGCCGCGGTCCGCTGCGCTCCAGGGCCAGCTTGGGTCCCCAACACAGCGGACAGAGCAGCTCCCAGGTCAGGCAGAGCGCCCCCTTTCGGACCGCGTCGAGGAAGCCCCGGATGGTCCCCTCGGAGTCAGCGCCCCACAGGCCGGCGCGCAGCGGGTTCATCCGTGCCTGCTCCTGGAGCGGGGCGCGGCGGATGAAGTCCTTGAGGTGGGCGGCGAACTCGGGGGACTCCAGCGACCGCCCGATCTCGATCAGCGCGGTCGACTCGCGAGCAGAGAGCGTCGGCGGCGCGGGATCGGGTGCCATCCCCCCGCCGAGGTGCTCCAGGATGGCATCGAGCACCTTCTCGATCCGGGGCGCGTTGCGTGAGCGCAGCTCCACGGCCACCGCCGGCCACAGCAGCATGCTCCGCGGAAAGACCTGGACCAGATACCGGACCTCCGTCTCAAGGCCGCTCGAAGACAGGTGCACCGACGAGCGCAGCTCCCGAGCGGGACCGCCGAGGAACAGACGCCGGGAGACGAACCAGGCCGGCTTGCGGTACGAAAACGGAAGCTCCTGCCACGACATCTGCATCCCGAGGATGCGCGCGGTGCCGGTGCGGTGAACGCTGCCGTCAGCCTGGGGATGCTCCTCGAAGGAGAAGCCGAAGTCGACGGTGCGGTTGAAGCGATCGGTGTCGGCCAGGAGAGCCCAGGTGTCGGCCACCGATGCCCGCGTGGTGCGCTTGAATTCAACCGTTACCGGGCTGACCATCGGGACCTCCCATGAAGCGTTGGATGCGATCGCGCAGATCCTGCGGGATCCGTACTGCTCTGAAGTGGTCATCAGTGCCGGGCACGTTTCCGATCATGGCACATGTCGTCTGCCCGGTGGCGCGGAGCACACCGTCCTCACCGACCACGCGGTAACCGAGTATGAAGCTCGACGAGCCCAGGCGCTCGACCCGCAGCTCCACCACGATCGGCGCGCCCATCGCGCACGGGCGACGGAACGTCGCGCCGGTCTTGACCGCCGGGAAGCCATACCGCTTCAGCAGCTCGGCGTAGGGCAGGCCGAGGGCGTTGTCGAACCAGGACTCCATCGCCTGATGGAACCAATCGAAGAACACCGGGAAGTAGACGATGCCGGCCGGGTCGCATTCGCCGAATCGGACGGTGTGGGGGTGGCGGTGGAGATTGCTCATCGCTTACCTTCGGGAAACTGTATCCCCCTCAAGAACCGAGACATCTCCCGCGGCTTGCCGCGGTCGTCGACCTCGAACGTGGACAGGTGGGCCTCCGACCGCGCGCGCGTGACGGCGACGTAGAGCAGCCGCAGCTCCTCCTGGAACCTGGCGGGATCGCCGGAGCGGACGGTGTGGTGCGACGGCAGCCTGCCATCGACCAGACCGGGCAGGATGACCACCGGGAATTCGAGCCCCTTGGACTGATGCATCGTGAGGATGCGGACCCCGCTGGTCTCTCCCATGCCGTCGACGTCGCGGACCAGCGCGGCGCGATCGAGCACGTGCCGCAGCGCGTCCTCGGCGGGCAGTCCGGGATCATCGAGCGCCTCCAAACGGGCGATCAGCGCGTTGAGCTGCGTCAGCGGTGGGGCGCTGGGCGGGTACTGGTACTGCAGGAGATCGTCTACCGCGCGGGCGACCAGCGGCGCCGGGCGCAGCTCGAGGTACGCCCAGTGATCCAGCTTGCGGCGGAGCTGCGCGAAGCGCGGCGCCGCGGCGGCCACCAGCCGGCGGCGGACGTCAGCCCCCTCGGAGGCGCGCTCCCGCAGCAGCCGCAGTAGCGAGACGTTGGCCTTGACGTCGTCCAGGGCGCGGTGGGTAGGCTTGGGTTGGAGATCGAACCGCTCGACCAGCTCGTCCAGCGAGAAGCGCGGGCCGGGGAGCAGGCGCCGGGCCATCGGCAGCGTGTCGAAGGCGACGGTCAGGGACAGGGGCTCACCAAGTCTGCGCGACATGGCGCGGAGCATCCCGACGTCGAATCGGATGTTGTGTCCGGTGATGGGGGTATCGCCGATGAATGCGCGGAGCGCCTTCAGCGCGTCGGCGGGGGCGACGCCGTCGGCGGCGAGCTGCTCGGGGGTGATGCCGTGCACGGCCGCGGAGGGACCGAGGTCGCGGTCGGTGCGCACCAGCACCGAGAAGGTGTCTTCTGGGCGGATCGCGAACGGATCGCAGGCGGGACCGATCCGCACCGCGGCGATCTCGATCACGTCGTCGCGGGTGTGATCGAGCCCCGTGGTCTCGGTGTCCAGCAGGATCACCTGCTCGAAGTTCAGAATGGACAGCGGATCGCCGCGGGCGATGCGGCCCCGGTCGAGCAGGTCCGACAGCCGCAGGCCGTGCTCGCGGCCCACCCGCGCGAACTGCCGCGCCATCGCGCGGTTGTGCAGCCGCCCACACACCCGGAGCGCCGCCGTCTCGTCGTTTCGTCGGTGTACGAGCTGCGCCAGAGAGAGCGCGTCCTTGATCTCCACCCGTCGGTAGAATTGGAATTGCGCGGCGGTGGCGTGGGGCACCTGCGCCTCCGCCATCGCCGCAGACAGTCCCCGGACCGCTATGTTGGTGCGCACCAGCACTGCGATCGACGCCGCCGGCTGACCCCGCGCGATGAGACGGTCGCACAGCCCGGCCACCCCCTGCCACTCCTGCTGCTCGGACGGAAAGGTCCGCAGCGTGGGCGCGGCGCCGTCGGCCAGCGAGTCGTGTGCGCGGACCACAGTGGCGCGATCGGTCATCGCCTCGGCGAAGCGGTCGGCCAGCGACAGCAGCGAGCGGGTGGCCCGGAAGTTGGCTGTCAGCGCCAGGCGCCGGACCGGTCCGAAGTCACGCGCCAGCGCCTCCAGCAGCTCGCGGGGAGCCGAGCCCCGCCAGCCGTAGATCGTCTGGTCGAGATCACCCACCAGGCAGAAGCTGCGGGCGCGCTCGGCGACCGTCGCCAGGACGTCGTACTCAGACAGGTGCGTGTCCTGCATCTCGTCGATCAGCACCACGTCGAACCTGCTCGCCCACCGCGCGCGCACAGCCGGATTGGTCGTGAGCAGCGCCCGGGTGAGCAGCACCAGCGAGCCGAAGTCCACCGCGCCGCGATCGCGCAGTCCCGTCACGTAGTCCCGCGCGTATCTCTTCTCGCTGAACGCTCCCGTGAGCCAGCCGTCCAGCGTGGCCTGCCCGGGGGGCACCGCCGACATCTCACCGGCCAGCCCGAACAGTGCGTTCCGCGGCCTCGATACCTTCAGGTCGGTGAGGATATCCGCCGCGTCGTGCTCGTCGCAGATGCCGAAGTCAGCGGGGAGCCCCGCGGCCTCGAACTCAAGCCGCAGGAGGCGGTTGCAGAGGCCGTGGAAGGTCGCCAGGAACACCTTCCGCGCCGCGGGCAGCCCGATCTGCGCGGCCAGCGCCGTTCGGATCTGCTCTGCGGCTCTGTTGGTGAAGGTCAGCGCCAGCATCCGCTCGGGGTCGGCGCCGGCCTGGAGCCCCGCGGCGATGCGCAGGGCGAGCGTGGTGGTCTTGCCGCTCCCCACCGCCGCGAGGACGACGACGGTCCCCTCCTGTGCGTCGATGATCGCGCGCTGTTCAGCGGTGGGAGTGACGCTCACCGGTCAATCCGCCGTCCGACAGGTCCACGCCTCCTTGGCTCGCTCGGCGCGTCGGCGGAATCGGCGGCCCTGGTTCTCCAACGCAGCCTCGGAGCCGTCGGTGAGGTCGGGCCACGTCGGCGCCAGGAACGTGAACCCCTCCCTGCGGGTGCCATCGCAGGGCACGCTGTCGGTGACCAGGGAGATCTCCGTGCCATAGCTGTCGTTCCACGTCGGGCAGGCGCCGGTCAGGACATTGAGCCAGCGCGCACCCTCGGAGTGGACCGCGCGGGGGCGGCGCAGGATGGCCGCGCAGGGGGGCTCGTCGCACTCCACCCGCAGCAGCTCCAATTCGAGCATGCACGCCTCGATGGCGCGCTCCGTGCGCTCCACGAACACCTTCGCCTGGTACGCCTCCGGGATCGGGTCAGGCCAGGCCAGCGGGCTGCCGTCGAGCTTGGCCTCCAGGCCCGCCAGCGCCTCGTCACGGCGGAGCATCTCCTCTTCCAGGCGCGCCACGTGGGCGCGGAGGCTGGAGACCTCGTCGTCCGGCAGTGAGATCGGGGGCGCGGCGGGCGGGGTGAAAAGGGTCTCGCGCGACGGGGTGATCTGGATGGGCGTCACCGGCTCGGGCGGGGGAGCCTGCCGGGACCGGATTTTGTCGAAGGCCAGCCAGATCAACGCGCCGATCGCCAGCCCGATAAGGAAGATCGAGCTGATCCCGAGGATGCGGTAGAGCAGGGGGCTGTCGGGCATCTGTGGGTGGGCTCCCCGGAGGGCATCGGCTGCCGCCGGCCATCGGCTAACGCATTAGCTGCCCACGATGTCCCGCATCATCGACATCTCCCCCCGCATCTCCCCCCGCATCGCCGTGTGGCCGGGCGATGTACCGTTCTCCCAGCGCTTCGCGCTGCGTATCGCGGACGGCGCCAACATCGATCTGTCGGCGATCCTCACCACCGTGCATCTGGGCGCCCACGCCGACGCCCCCAGCCACTACGTCGCGGGCGGGCCGGGCATCGCCGAGCGCCCCCTCGAGCGCTACCTCGGCCTGTGTCAGGTGATCTACGTCCGGGTGCCGTCGGGGGCGCGGGTGCTTCCGGCCGACCTCACGGCGCCCGTCGTCGCGCCGCGCGTGCTGCTGGCGACCGGATCGTTCCCCGATCCGGAGCGGTGGACGCCGGACTTCAACAGCGCCTCCCCAGAGCTGATCGATCACCTGGCCGACGCCGGGGTCGTGCTGATCGGCATCGACACCCCCAGCATCGACCCGCAGGACAGCACTGCCCTCGAGAGTCACGCTGCGGTGGCCCGGCGCGACCTGGCGGTGCTGGAGGGGCTGGTGCTGCAAGACGTCGCGCCGGGCACCTACACGCTGGTGGCGCTGCCGCTGTCCATCGAGGGCGCCGATGCCTCGCCGGTGCGCGCCGTGCTGCTGCCGTCAGGCTCACTCACCGCGAACCCGTAGAACTCCGGGTTGCGCACCGGCGGCAGCCGATCGCGCCGCAGCAGCAGCGTTCGCACCTGCCACAGCTCGCGGAAGATGCGGATCCCGGTGGTCTTGTCGAGGTAGGCCACTCCGGAAGAGCCGCCAGTGCCGATTCGACGGCCGATGACGCGCTCCACCATGCGCGCATGCCGGCTCCGGAACAGCACGAGCTGCTCCTCCATGTCCACGATGGCGTCGACCAGCAGGCGGGGCCACGCCAGCAGGGGCAGGTGCCGGTGGCTCTCGATGTACAGCAGGCCCGCGCGGAACCGCCGCATGCGGCGCTGGTCCTTCTCGGGAACGTCCAGCGCGAACAGGAAGCGCTCGGCGGCCTCGGAGATCTCCGCGAACCGCTCTGAGATGGCGCTGGTGCCAGAGACCTCCGCGGCATTCAGGCCCGCTTCCTGCGCCCGCAGGCTCTCGCGCAGCGACTCCTGGTAGCGCTCCAGGAACGCATCGATGACGGCAGCGTCGTCCTCGGCGTCGGGGGTCGAGCCGTCGATGGGGGTGCGGTACAGCCACGAGTACAGGCACTCGCGGAGCGTCCGGCCGGCCTCGGCTTCTTCGGTGGCCTGCGCGATCTGCGCCCAGGCGTGCGCGCCGGCCCCGCCCCGCTTCGCCCGATCGCGGATGTGCTCGATGGCGCTGGTCTTGCCGTAGGTGACTCGCCACTCGTCCTTGAGACCGAGCAGGATCTCGATCTGCCGCATCTGGAACGACTGGAAGCCGCTGGCCGGCACGAGCTTCTCGCGGAAGTCCAGGAAGTCCTGCGGCGTCAGCGTCTCCATCACCTCGAACTGGAACACCGCCAGGCGCAGCACGCGCGCCACCCGCCGCAGGTGGTGGACCACGTGGGGGATGGCCTCTTCGGGGACCTGCGTGCTGGACAGCACCCCGATCGCGTCGCGGATGCTGCGGACGACCAGCTTGAACCACAGCTCGTAGGTCTGGTGCTCGATGATGAAGAGCAGCTCGTCGGAGCTGGCGACGTCGCCGTCTTCTTCCAGCCCGCCCTGGAGCGCCAGCAGCGGCTCCAGCTTGAGGTAGTCCCAATAATTCGGCGACTGCTGGTTCGGGGACTGAGGAGGGCTGTCGCCAGGGGTCGACGGGCCGCTGAAGGGGCATCCTCCGCTCATGGTGGCTCCGGGTCGGCGGTCACTCGACTCTCCTATCCGGCTGCGCTGCCCCCGAACGGTGCGACGGGCTACGTCGGTCGCACATCCGAGGAGCGAGTGATGCGGCAATGCACGCTGATGATCGGGCTCACCATCACGCTCACCACGGGCTGCGGGCCGAGCATCGACGCGGAGAAGGCAGAGGCGGCGCTGCGGGCGGCGTTCACAGAGCAGAACCCGGCCGGGCGTACGGGCCTGGAGCTGCGCGGCAAGGCGGTGTGGCTCGAGACCGACGCCTTCGATGCCGCCTGTATCGAGAGCAAGAACCTGGCCTTCAACGATGACTCCCGCGACCGTCCGGCAGGCAGCGGGCCGCGCATTTCGCCAACCTATGAGGCGCAGCGCTTCCTGACCGCGGCCACCGAGACCGGGTACTGCCTGCTGCTCGGCAGCGATCCGTCGTTCAAGGTCGAAGAGGTGGGGATGGGCGGCGACTTCCTGCGCATACACACCGTGCTGGGGTTCTCGGCGCCGTCGCCCTGGGGGGAGTGCCTGTCGAAGACCGTGACGCACCCGATGATAGAGGTGGGCGTGGACGACGCCGGGGAGCCGACCTGGGAGGCGGACCTCGCGCTGGGGTCTTCGGCCTGTCCCCTGCCGATGCCGGGCGGAGAAGACCGCACTCCGGCCCGCGGCGCGAGCGCGTGGCCCACCGAGCGGCCCCGACAGGCGCCGACGCGCGGCGACGTAGCGAAGCTGATGACCGCCTTCGACGACGCGCTGTACGCCGGAGACCTCAAGGCGGCCCTCGACCTCACGGCATGCACCAACCTGGTCGAGGCCGAGCAGAAGGTGGGGGCGTGCTCGGTGGGTGAGCTGATCGCGGTGGGGCCGGCTCTGCACGGCGAGCCCCGCACGCGCGACGGCACACCCTGGCTTGAGTACGTGATTCGCGACGCGTCGAAGATCGGGAAGATCCAGGCCGATCGCAAGGACCGCACGCTGTTCCACGTGGAAATGACCCATAAGCGCACCGGCAAGAAGCGCAGCTTCTCGGTGCAGTGGGCGCGCAGCGCCTGGCGGCTGGTGGGCATCGTCCAGGCCCAGACCGAGGGGCTCACCCCCATCCGGTACGTCACCGATCTGATCCGACCCGCCAAGAACGACATCTTCACGCGCCGGCTGGCCGGGGAGCAGATCGACGCCGACGGCAATTCCACGATCCCCGAGCATCTTCAAGAAGAGGAGTAGCGCGTGCCCTTGAGCACTCCATCCCATTGAGGCCGTTCCAAGAAGAGCAATCTCCCTCTTCGGCGCAGATGCCCTTCGCCCACCAGCATGCTCCACTCTCGGAGTATCCAGATACGCGCTTCGAGCGCCGCAAGCCAGTGGACTCGCGCCTCACGCGGGGCCGCCCTCAGGCCAATCATGGGAGCCGTTTTTCCCAGGAACGGCCCGAGCAGGAGCACAGATGCGAATCGAGGTCGAGGGGGGCGTCGCCGCTGCGGACGCCGCCTGGGAGCTGATCGGTGACAGCGACCACCTGGGCCGCACCGGCGGGTTCCCCCCGCTGACCTTCACCGTGGTCCCCGCCGAGGACGGCCTGCCGGTGGCCCGGGGCCGGATGCTGGGCCCCGCCGGGATCCGGCACTCCTTCGAGGATCAGGAGCAGCGCTGGCGGGTGGGCGAGCGGCTGCACATCTCCCGCAGCATCTCCGGACCCGCCCTGCGCTCGATGACCTTCACCGCGTGGCTCAAGCCCTCCGGCGCCCCCCCTGATCCCCTCTCCAACAAGGCCGGGGTCCGGCCGGTGCTCAGCCTCGAGGTGCTCCCGGTCACCACGCTGCTGGAGCCGGTCCTCCGGTTGGCGCTGGCCGGGCTCGGGAGGCAGTGGAGCGCCGCGCTGGCCGAGCTGCCACCCCCGCAGGGGCAGCACCATCCCCGACCCGTGCTGCGGCGGCTCGACCACAGCATCGAGACGGCGTTTCGGCGCTGGCGGGATCGGGGCGTCCCCCCCGAGCTGTCTGGTCAGCTCCGACGACTGCTGACCACCGCCCGCGCCTGGGAGGTCCGCGCGCTGCGGCCGTTCGCGCTGGCCGACGCCTGGGACACCGATCGCGAGGCCGCCCTGGCTTGGTTCATCGAGGCCACCGCCGCCGGTCTCCTCGAGATGGTCCACGCGGTCCGCTGCCCCCGCTGCGGTGAGGTCATCCGGCGGATGCTCTCGCTGTCCGGGCTGCGCGACGAGGAGGCCTGCCCCACCTGTCGCATCAGCGTCGCGGTCGATCTCAGCAGCAACGTCGAGGTGCTGTTCGCCGCGCCTGCCTACCTCGGGCTCCAGCCCGCCGAGCACCACTGCACGCTCTACCCGGCCCGGCGCGCCGATCTCACGTTTGTCGAGGTGCTGCCCGGCCGGGGGGAGGCCAGGGTCACCGTCGAGCTGGAGGCCGGACACTACCGGCTGGTGCCCACGCGGCCCGAGGGCGCGATCGAGATCACGGTCAGCGCAGACGCCTCGGCCGACACGGTCGCGTGGCGAACCGGAGATCCCGACGGCGCGGTCACCGTCCGGCCGGGCCCGGTCACGTTCGAGCTGGACAACCCCCGGGCCCAGCGGGTCCGGATCGCGCTGCGGCACCTCTGCGCGACCGCTGCCTGGGTCAGCGGGGCCAGGCTGGTCACGTTCCCCGCGTTCCGGCAGGGGTTCGGGCCGCCGACATTGGGCGCCGGGGTCCGGCTCCAGGTGAGCCACCTCGCGGTCTTGTTCACCGACCTGATCGACACGACGAGTTTTTTCTCAGAGGAGGGCGACCGCCGGGCGTTGGAATTCGTTCGGGCCCACTACGACGCCCTCTCGACCGTGGTCGAAGACTGCGGGGGCACCACGGTCAAGCTGGTCGGCGACTCGCTCATGGCCAGCTTCGTTGACACGGTCCGGGCGCTGGAGGCCGCTGTCCGGATGCAGGAACGGTTCGCCCGCTGGGCCACGAGCCAGGAGGTCACACATGTGCCCCGGCTCCGGATCGGGGTGAACGCCGGGTCCGCGCTCGCGGTCCACACGCCCGGGGCCGGGCTCGACTATTTCGGCGGGATGATCAACCTCGCCAACCGCGCGGTCCAGATCGCTGCCGGAGGGGAGGTGATCTGGCCGGACGTCCTGGATGACCTGCCCGGGGTCGCCGAATGGCTGACCGAACACGACGAGGCGGAGCGGTTCGAGATGCCGGCGCGGGGAGAGGGGCCGGCCGTCATGATGCGACGGATTCGGGTGGGGTTGTCTGGGGCGGCCTCACGCTCCTGGGCGCCGACGGCTTCAGGCTTGGCCCATGGGCAACCTTAGGGCCGCTCCAAGAGAAGCAACCAGGGCGGGGCATTGGTTTTTTCATCTGTGCCCGCGTCGCGTGATTTGAGTCAGCGTATATGCGGCGGGACCGCGTGGTTCAATCGGTCGCTTTGATATCTTGGATGTAGACCGTATATGTGACATCTTCCGTGATGTAGTCGTAGGTGGGGCAGAGCTCGGTGGTGGACAAGGGCTCTGTGTCGATGCCGTCTGGTGATGAGGTCTCTGCACAGCCCTGGCGTACGAGGTCGGTGGCATTACCCTCGTAGGTGTTGCCATTCAAGGTCGCGTTCGCGGCGTTGAGGAATATCGCGGCCCCCGCGTTGTCAGCGAACACATTGTCGGCGATGTGCAATTGATCAGAGGTCGGAGCTCCGAACTCGCCCCATGTGACGAAGACGCCATCTCCGTGGGACCAGCTCCCTGTCACGGTGTCATCTCCGTTCCCTCCAGACACGAGGTTTCCGATCAAGCTGTATTCCCCGGGTCCCTTGAGGTAGGCGCCTGCGAGGGCGTTATCCGCGATGGTGCTCCCCGAGACGCTCAAGGTCGACTCGCCCCATTTGTCGCTCGAGAGCAGCCCGACGCCGCCCACCCCTTCCATCGGCACGGTGCCTGACAGGGTCGAGTCGGTGATGTCGAGGTTGCCTTCGAGGACGATCGCCGCCGCCAGGGCGTTGCCTGCCAGGGTGCAGCCGCTGCAGGTCACGGTGGACCTGGTGGTCAGGAGTCCGGGCCCGGCGGTGTCGCAGAGCTCGGAGTCCGAAATCGACACCTCCGACCCGATCTGCGCCACGAGGCCGAGCGCAGCTGTGGCCACAGCGCCTCGCCGGGTGCCGAGAACTTGAACCCCATCCAGGGTCGCGATCGACTCTTCCACCAGGATGCCGATCTCGTAGTTCTCCTCGACGAGGCAATCACGCATCACCAGCTCGCTCCCGGGCATCAAGGAGATGCCCCGGCCGTTGCCGGTGGAATTGGGTTGCGTACCCGTGATCGCGCAGTCGGTCAGCGTGGCCGTCGCGTCGCCGATGAAGACGCCGATGTCGTGGTTGCCCGAGATGGTGCTCTCGCTGACCTGGAGATCGCTGCCTTCCTGCACGTTGATGCCGCGACCCATGATCCCACTCGCGGTGGGCTGCGTGTCGCGCACTGTGGTCCCCACCACCGTCGCCGAGCCGGCGATGATCGCGAGTCCGATCTCGTGGTTCTCGGCGACTTCGCTGTCGATGAGGGAGAGGGTCGCGGAGTCTTGCACGCTGATGCCGCGCCCGCCGCCCGCCTCGTTGGATTGGGTCTGCGACACGCTCGATCGCTCGATCGTGGCATCCGACCCTTCTATGAACACCCCATGGGAGTGATTGCCGTCGATGATGCTGTCAGTGATGGTGATCACACTGCCGCTGATCACACCGACGCCGACGCCGCCCTCGCCGGTGTCGTCGGGCCAGGTATCGCGGACCTCACAGCCATCGAGCGTAGCGGTAGACCCGTAGAGATAGAGGCTGGTGAAGTGGTTGTTGGTGAGGGTACTGTCGATGCAGATGAGGTCACTCCCTTCGATGAGGGACACCCCACCGCCGTGCGTGCCCACGTCTTCCGGCCAGGTGTCCAGCACCTCGCTGCGTTTCAGGGTGACGGTGGAGTCGTACGCCGCGACGCCAGCGTAGTGGTTGTCTTGCACTGTACTGTCGATGAGCGTGAGCGAGCTTCCTTCCCACACGCTGCATCCCGAACCATCCCACCCGTTGGCGTCGCTCTGCGTGTCGAGAATCTCGCACCGCTCCAGAGTGGCCGCGGATCTCGAGAGGTGGACACCGATGGACCGATTGCCCTCGATGGTGCAGCCTGTGGCTGTCAGCTGCGCTTCCCCAAGGAAGATACCGGGGCCATAGCCCCCGCTGTCTCCCTGGGTGTCCCGCACGTCGCTGTCTTTCAACGTGACGGTGCCATAGAGACTGACGAGCCCACCGCCTTGATTTCGCTCGAGTCGACTGTTCGACAGGTCTACATCTCCACGGAGGGACACCAGTCCCACTGCTGGGTTCTCGGTGATCTGGACTTCATCGAGGGTCAGTGTCCCGCCCTCGTGGTATGCACCAGCCATCGAAGATCCAGTGATCGCTACGCCAGCGATGAACCACTCTGCGTCGGAGGCTCCGATGACTTCGAGCGTCGCGCCGCCAGCGTACGCTCCTCCGTCCCAGTCGATCGAGCCGGCGCTGCCGTCGAACGTCACCATCTCCGGGCAGCGCCCCGTGACGGTGATACCATGGTGTTCGTCTCCGAGTTGGATGTTCTCGGTGTAGAGCCCCTCTGCGATGGCGACTATCCCTCCGGCATCACCCATGGCGTCGAGGCCCTCCTGGACGCTCTGGAAGGGTCTCTCCTGCGAGCCGTCTCCGCCTGATGATGCGCCGGCATCAACAAACAGTGTGTCTGAGCCAAACTCCAGCAGGCCCCATGTGCCGCTGCCACAGCCTGCCGGGACGCAACGATCGCCGTCCAACACTTCGCTTGGGGCGCAATCGACCGTGACGATGGGCGTTGACGTTGATGGTTGGTCGGCGCTACAGGCCACGAGGAGAAGTGCGATGGGAGGGCGAGGCAACATGCTGGTTCCTGCCTGGGACATGGTATTCCGGTCATCCTACCTGCCGAAGGCGGTCCCGACCACCTCGTTCCGGCTGCAACCGCGACCCACGATTTCACCCGAGAGGTCATCCCGCCGCATCATCAGCCTGTGGATGCAGCACTGCGCCACGATGCTCGCAGTTGTCTGCCCGCAGACGCCGGGCGACCCCAGCAGGGACATTCTCATCGACGATGATCAAGACGTTGCGGAGATTTGTGAGAGGCGCTCCAGCCGGACGGACTCGACCGCGAACCGGAGCGCAGCCTGGACATCTTCACGGACCAGGCGAGGGTGGGCCTCAAGGAGGGCCTCGACGGTCGCTCCTGCGGCCAGCTCTTCCAGGATGTGTTCGACCGTGATTCGTGTACCGACGATACACGGCTTGCCGAGCATGACGGAGTGATCACGAGTGATGCGGGCGTTCATCGAACCTCCTGTCGCGATCATAGCCCAGATCAGGCCATCTCCGCCTGCTCAGAGGGCGTTTGAAAACGCGGTTCCGCATTGTATCAACGCCCTCTTCGCCGGATTTTTCGGGGGCTAACGCCCCCAATTGCCGCGCGTTCCGCGCGGACTTTCCAAACGCCCTCTCAGCGGTAATCTGCAGAAAGACCTCCTCCAGATCGCCGGTGTTGCGTTGGTCGAGCAGCTCATCCACCGTGTTCAGCGCGACCAACTTCCCCCGATGCAGAATGCCGACCCGGTCACAGGCCTCCTGGGCTGTGTCCAATGAACCCGAACACCTCACCGGTCTTGACATAGAGTATCGAGCGGATGGAGCGGGCGGAGCAGTAACCTTGAAATTCATGCTTGCGTAATAGGGGGGGCGATAGTGGTGCGTTGTGAGACATTTCTGTTCGACCATTACCAGCCGGCTCTGAAGCCGATAGGAGACCTCCATGGCGCGCCTCTTCAACCTCAAGGTGTTCGATGAGTACATCGAGGGCACGAGCACCTATACCAGCAGCCACGAGCTCAACGATACGCTGGGCCGAGCGGACGCCCTCGTTGTCCAGGCCGACGTGATGAACTCCAGCGGCACCACCCCGACGCTCACGCTCAAGTACTGGCACTCCAACGACGGGCGCTCGTTCGTCACCCAGAGCACCCTCATCAACGCTGCCGATATCTCCTCCACCCCGTACCAGACCATCGTCGACACTGGCACCGGCCACCTGGCCGCGTTCGGGCGGCTCGAGCTGTCCCTCGGCGGTACCACCCCCGCCGCCTACGTTCGCATCACGGTCTGCGGTCGCGTAGACTGACACCCAAGCTCCCCCGGGGTCGGCGATGCTGTTCTACAAAGACGTTCATGCCTGCGGCGATGGTGCCTGCAGCGCGTGCCGGGCTTCAGCAACGCCCTGCTCGGGCGCTTCCAGTCAGCGCGCCGTCAAGGCCCTCTCACCCGCTGCGTTCGGTGACGGCATCTTCTTCGGCGGGTTTCGGGGCCGTGTGCCCGAGCACCCCTACTTTGCGTTCGACTATGATGCGTTCGCTCGGTTCGTGCGCACCGGAGAGGCCTCCGACGAGATTCGGGGGTGGTTGGAGCAACGGTTCGCCGACGACCCGCCGAAGACAACCCCCAAGGTGCGCCTGGTCGAGCCCGGCCGGAAGCGGGGAGGGCGACGGGCCAGCCCGCCGTCCATTCCCCAGGCGCAGGGACAGCCGGTTGGTCAGTCGGGTCAGACGCGCACTACGACGGGTGGGGCGACGGGCTCCGGAGTACCCCAGAGCCTCGTCACCGCTCGACTCAACATCTCTGGCGCGTCGACTGACTACGAGGTGGTGCCAGCGACGGAAGTGCCTGGCTTGGAAGAGGTGCTGACCGCGATCCGGTCGCCCATGACGGCGTTGGACTTCGGCGACCTCCTTGATGGCACCACGAGCGAGGCGTTCAGTTTGCTTCCCCCGGGACAGGTTCTTGAGTCGGGTACGGTTCAGGGGCGGGCAATCGACACCGCAGGTGAGGGCGTAAGTGGTGGGGAGCAGTCTATACTGGATGACTACTCCGAGCTCAATCTGAAGATGATGAAACGGGAGAGCACACCAGAGCCAACAGTGCAATCGGTCGTGCATTGCTGCTCTTCTTCGCAGCCTACGATGGTGCAACTCTCTATAGATGACCTTCTGCCAGGCGACGACCTCCTTCCTGACAGCACTTTCAGCCCAGACCACCAGACCATTGCGCCACAGGCCGGGTCCGCTGAAGATGCCAGCACGCACACCGATCACAGCAGACAGATCGAGGAGCCGGATTACGATCCGCCGACCAGAACCACGGATGGGGCGGGGGTGTTCCTACCCTGCGCGACGGACTTCATCGTCGCTGGTGCCATGATTCACGAAGACCTGGAGGCGATCGATGAGCTGGTGATGGATGCCATGTGCGAGAACAATATACCCCACGGTGCTGTCTCCATCGTCACAAAGGACGGCCGGCTGGCCTACGCCAAGGCGTTCACCAACGTGTCATGGCTACAGGAGAATGACCCGGCCAGCGTCAGTGAGGTGGTGACGCCGCTGTCGCGTTTCCGCGCGATGAGCGTCACCACGACGTTCACGTCGATGGCGATCCTCCAGCAGCTCCAGGATCAGCTCTCCGGGCCGGATGGTACCCAGATCGGACTGTACGACCGCGTGTTCTACGACACCAGGTGGTGTCGTTGGAGTTACAACTCGACTGGAACCACCTTCCGTGAGATGGCTGAGCTTTGGGACTATCTATTTACGGCTTTTGGCGGGGAGAGGCGGTTCAGCCAAGTCGAACTCATTCACCTCCTGACCCACACCGCGGGGTGGTGCTGTGGAGATAACGGACAGGGAGAGGACTTCGAGGTCTATCAGACACTTTGAGGGGCCCACGTAGCCGCTGTTCTCGCCGAGTGA
>CAYXGP010000045.1:0-43422 GCA_964464515.1 uncultured Enterobacterales bacterium | reverse complement strand
AATCGCCAAAAGCGGGCGGCCTAAGCGGTGAATCACCTAACCGGTCACGCATGGACTCGGCCGCTTCGCCCTCACCGTGACGGTCGTGACCCTGCTCGGCGACGCCGCCTCCCTGGGCATGGGTCAGGGGGCGCTGCTGTTCCTGGCGCGACACCGCGAGCCGGCCATCCGCCGCGCCATTCTGCGGACGCTGCTCGGGGTGGCGGCGCCGATCGCGTCGGTCATCGCCGTGATCGCAGCCCTCGCGGCAGATCCGATCGGCGGGCTCGTCGGCGATCCGTCCCTCGGCGGGGAGCTCCGCTACGCCGCGCCGGCGATCGCCCTCTGGGGGCTGCTGTGGATCGGCCTGGGCGCGCTCCAGGGGGCCGGCGCCGTGATCGGCTACGCCCTCGTGCTGGAGGTGTTGGTCCCGGCGGCTCTGCTGGCCGGCGGGCTGACGGCGCTGCTCGGCGGGTGGGGCCTCCCGGGCGTCCTGACCGCGGTGATCGTCGCGCCAGCGATCGGCCTGCTCACCGCAGGTGTGCTCCTCATCCGGCGCCTGCCATCCGCTCCACGGCGCGCGCTCCCCATCGGCGATCTCACCCGCGGCGGCCTGCTGCGGTACTCGGCCGCGGCCGGGGGCGTGATCACGCTGGTTCGGCTGGCCTGGCTGATCGACATCCCCCTGCTGGCGCTGCTGGGCAACATCGCCGACGCTGGCGCCTTCCGGGTGGTGCTGGCGCTGGCGCTGCCGCTCACGCTGCTGCCCAACGCGCTGGCCGCGGTGCTGCGCCCGCGCATCGCCGCCCTGCTCGGCAGCGGAGACCAGACAACCCTATGGCCCCTGTTGGAGCAGGCCACCCGCGCGCTGGCGGCGGGCTGCATGATGCTGGCGCTGGCCGTGGTGGGGCTGGCCGAGCCCCTGCTGGGCCTGTTCGGCGAGGAGTTTCAGGGCGCCGCGCCCGCGCTGGTGATCGCGGTGCTGGGGCTGCTGCCGCTGCAGGTCACCTGGATCGCCGGCGATCTCATCCCCATGTCGGGGCGCTCGGGTCTCGACCTGCTCAATAATCTCGGCCTCATCGGCGTGCACCTGGCGGTGGGGATCGCGCTGGTCCCCGCGCTGGGGACGACCGGCGCGGCCATCGCCGGGGCGACGAGCGGCGGCCTGCTCGGCCTGTGGCGGCTGCTGCTGATAGGGCGGCTGTTCCGCTTCAACCCGCTGTCCGCCCGCACCGGGTGGCTGCTCGCGATCGGTCTGGGCCTGATCGGCGCGAGCCTGGCGTTGCCGCCGCTGGCCGCGCCGCTGATGGTCTGCGGATACGGCGTCCTGGCCTGGCGACTGGCCGATTTCGCGAGACTCCGCGAGTCGCGTCGATGACCCGGATGACCGATCGCCTCCTCACGGCTCTGGCCTGTGGTGTGATCGCCACCACGGTGCAGCTCTCGCTGTCCACGGTCACCAGTCCGGCCCCAGCGGGGTTTGTGGTGTTCCATCTGGGAATCACCTGCACGGCGCACGCTGGGTTGGCCCTGGCGCTGAGTCGCCGACCCGCCATCTGGGCTGCGATGGCCTTCGGGCTGCCTTGTCTGCTGGCGGTTGTCCCAGCGGTATACAGCGCACACGGCCTGCCGGGAACACTCGGCGGTCTGCTGCCGGTGATGGTCGCAGGGCTGGCTTGGAGCCGATGGGGGCCCGACCGACCGCTGCTGGCGACGCTGTTCGGCGCGCTGATCGCCCGCCACCTTGGCCGGCTGCGCTTCGACTTCGATCTGGACAAGCTCACCCTGGCCGACACGGTGCCCCGCACACCCCTGATCGTGATCGGCTTGCTGGTCGGCCTGCTGGTCGCGGCGCGGCTGCTGCCGAGGCCCGGCCCCCGAGGAACCGCGGTCACCGGTGGCCTGGCGCTGCTGGGGGTGATCGCCCTCGGTCCGGCCGGTGGGGAGACGTCCTACACCCCCACGCGAGGGAACGCCGGCGCGCCTGTGGTGCTGATCGTGCTCGACACGCTGCGGGCGGATCGACTGCGGCCGTATGGTGCCCACGCCGATCCCATGCCGCGATTGACGGAGTTCGTGGAGCGCCACGCCGTTCGGGTGGCGGAATCCACAGCGGCCAGCTCGTGGACGGTGCCGGCCCATGGCGCGTTGTTCACCGGAAGGATGCCCCCGGAGCACGGCGCAGTGATGGGCAGAAGGTCTGGCCGGGGGGCGACCCGTCTGCTGCCCGAGCTCCCCACACTGGCCGAGCTGCTCTCAGAGACCGGCTACTGGACGGTCGGCGTCTGTGCGAACGGCTTGATCGGCCCGCTCTCCGGCATGAACCGCGGCTTCGACGACTTCCGCAACGAGCCTGATCCGCTGTTTCCGCTGCGCAATATCAGCCCCTGGACCGCCAGCCGCCCCGTGGCGCGACTGGCGCGGTGGGGGCCGTTCACCACCCTGCACTTTCTGTCCGGACGACGAGAAGGCTACTACCCCAGGGCCGCGACGATCACCGATCGCGCCCTGGACATGCTCGCCAGCACAGGTGAGCGCTCGTTCTTCCTCTTCCTCAACTACCTCGATCCCCACAAGCCCTACTGCCCACCGTCCGCAGACGTCTGCCAGATGCCGGACATCGATCATGATCGGATCAACGCCAGACAAGATCGGCTGTCCGAGACAAACCGGCGACTCCTCACGGCCCTGTACGACCAGGAGCTGACCTACCTCGACGGCGAGCTCGGCCGCCTGCTGGACGCGCTCCAGACGCACCCGCGCTGGGACGAGATGCTGGTCATCATCACCGCCGACCACGGCGAGCACCTCGGTGAGAACGACATCCTGTACCACGCCCTCGGCCTGTATCGGCAGACGCTTGATATCCCGCTGTTCATCCGCCTCCCCGTGGGTTGGAGCGCCGCCGAGCGCCACGCACTGGCCGGCCGCATGCTGCAGCCGGTCGACGTGTTCGCCAGCATACTGGACCACGCCGAGGTCGCGCAGCCAACAGAGAGCGACGGGATGGCGTGGGGAGTCGGCCGCACCACCAGCCGCGCGTGGGTGGATCACTCCCGGCCGAAGCACCCACGATTCAAGGGAGTGTGGCGCTCGATTCAAGACGCCGACTGGAAGCTGGTCGAGGCGGACGAGGCGTGGCTGCTGTTCGATCGCCGCGGCGATCCGTGGGAGCGGACCGATGTCTCAGCACAACACCCGGAGGTGGTCGAGCGGCTGCGCGAAGCGCTGGGGCCACAGACCCCCATCCCCGACGGGAAGCAGAGCGCAGAGATGATCGAGGCCCTGCAGGAGATGGGCTACATCGAGCGTTGACAGCGGTGAGGGGTCTGCCCTTCAGATCGCGACCCACATCCGAAAGCGCGTCCGCCCCGGCCGCGTATCGACGTCGACGTCACCGCCGTGCGCGCGACACACCGTGCGCACCAGCGCGAGCCCGAGCCCGGCCCCGCCCCGCCCCCGATCCGTCGTGAAGAAACGATCAAAAACCCGCGGAAGATTGCCCGGGGAGATGCCCGGGCCGTCGTCGACCACGTCGATCCCCACACGCTCCACCTCGCGCCACCCCTGAATCTGCACGTTCTCTCCGTAGCGCTGCGCGTTGGCCACCAGGTTGTCGAGCGCCGCTTCGATCTGAGCGCCGTCGCCCTGGACCGAGCCGGCCGCGCCGGCGATCGAGAGCCCCACCCGACGGGCAGCGACCGCGGCGATCCGAGCGTCCAGATCCACCGCGCCCTTCGCGCCACCCTCCTCGGCCCGCGCCAGCGCCAGCAGGCCGCTCACCATGCGCTCCATCCGCTCCAGATCGGTGAGCGCGTTGCGCAGGAACACCGCTTGCTGGGCCGGAGGCATGTCGGCGTCATCGGCCAGCAGCTCGACCGTCCCGCGCAGCGTGGTGATGGGGGTCTTGAACTCGTGCGAGACGTTCCCGGCGAACTCCGAGATGTACGCCAGGCGGGCCTGCAGCCGCTCGGCCATCACCCGCATGTCCCCTGCCAGCTCCCCGACCTCGACCACGTGGGAGCGGCTCGGTCGGGCCAATTCTGCGACGGCGGACAGCGAGCCCTCGGCGATGCGATGAGAGGCCCGCGACAGCGCCCGCAGCGAGCGACTGAGGATGTGGCTGGAGGCCAGCGACAGCCCCGCGGTGGCCAGCGCGGTGGCGACCAACGTGAGCGCGAAACCAGGCCCGACGGCGGCCCACACCTCGGGGTGACCAGCCAGGAGGACCGCCAGCGGGCCGAGGATGGCCAGCGCGAGGACCGAGGCGTGGGAGACGCCCATCCAGACGTGCAGCGGCAGTCTCATCGCAGCTCCCTCATCGGGCGTCGGCCAGTCGATAGCCCAGCCCATGGATCGTCTCGATCACATCTCCAGCGCCGGCCTCCCGCAGCTTGCTGCGGATACGACGCACGTGGCTGTCCAATGTTCGCTCCGAGACATGGTGCCCGCCGTCGTAGGCCTGACCCAGCAGCGCGGCCCGGCTGAAGGCCCAGCCCGGTCGCGCGATCAGCACCCGCAGAATGCGGAACTCCGTGACGGTCAGGACCACCTCAGCAGGCCCCACCCAGCACCGATGCTCCCCGGGGTCCAACCGAACGTCTCCGACCGCCAGGATCTCCGGCTGCGCGGAGGGACGGGCCCGCCTCAGCACCGCCCGAACGCGACTCACCAATTCTCGCGGAGAGAACGGCTTGGGGATGTAGTCGTCTCCACCCAGCTCCAAACCAAGGACCCGGTCGAACTCCTCGCCCCGCGACGACAGAAAGACGATCGGCACAGGCGAGCGACGCCGCACCTCCCGGCAGACCGACAGCCCGTCCATCTCGGGCATCAGCACATCGAGCACCACGAGGTCCACCGCCTCCCGCGCCAGCAGATCGAGCGCCTGTCGGCCGTCCCCGGCCTCGAGGACGGTGAAGCCCGCGCGGCTCAGCGCGTAGCGCACGACCTCTCGCAGGCGGGGATCATCATCGACGACGAGGATGCGACTCAACGCAGCGCTCCCGGTGACACATCTCCACTATGGCCCGCGCACTCCTCCGGCGACTCGGTCGGTGGCTCCCCCCGAGCAGACAGCAGCGAGAGCAACAACGGCCAGCACGGCACGGCGGTGAGCGCAGCGGGCAGCCCGTGGCCGTTGCGGACGACCACCAGCGCCGCGGCCATGCCCAGACCCAGGTAGACCAGCGCGGCGCCCGCCCAGCCCGGCAGGGCGCTCACGGCCGCTCCACCGCGCAGTCGACCGGCACGCCGTCAACCGAGAAGGGCACGTCGCCCACCACGCGCCGGCCGATGCCGGTCAGCACGTCGTCGGCGATGGGACAGAGCAGCGTGAGCGGCGCGTCGGGTGTGACCACGAACGGCCGCAGCAACCAGCCGGTCTGGGCGATGACGATGCCTACCAGACCGATGGTCCCGAGCATCGCGCCGATTCTACGACGCCCGGCGGGGGCCAGGGCCGAGCCGATGGTGCACAGCCCGGGCAGTCCCACCACGGCCAGGGTCGCGGCCATCAGCAGCGTGGCCGGTCGGTAGCCGGGAGACAGCGAGAAGAACAGCCAGATCAGCGGAACCGCCGCGGTGGACAGGATCGCCACGCGCGCGGCGCCCACCAGCGCGGCCAGCCCGGCGATCGTGAGCGAGGCGGGCCCGTCGGGGCCGGCGTGGAGCGCGCGCAGGGCGGGCACGGTCACCACGACAGGCGCCAGCAGCACCGCGGGCATCTTGAGCGCCGCGAATCCGAGCTGCCAGCCGCCGTGGTAGCTGCCGACGGCGACGCCGAACAGGCCGCCGCCGATGAGGGTCAGGCCCAGCAGGCCGGGGGCGATCCGCGCCAGTTGTCCGGGATCGTCGGCGATGAGCTGCTCCGGGTTGGACAGCACATCGCGGGCGAGGGTCAGGGTCTTCATGACAGAAGCTCCGTTCACAGGGCGGGCGCGAGGAGGAGCCAGCTCAGCCGCAGGCCGACCAGCCCGGTGAGCAGCAGCCAGGCGCTCCGCACCACGCCGCGGAAGGGCGACCGCAGACCGGACACCGTCCGCAGGCGGCGGCCCGCGGCACGCAGCCCCGTCAGGCCGCTCCAGGTCAGCGCCACCACGAACGCCGCTCGGCCCAGCCCGGACGTCAGCGCGAAGAACAGCACCACGACCGACAGGCCTCCAGCCAGCCGCCCGGCCTCTGCCAGCGCACCCAGGAGGGCCGCGGTGAGCGCCGCGGGCTCGGTCTCCAGGCGCAGGCTCTGGTGGAGGATGATCAGTGCCGGGGTGGTGAACAGCCCCGGCACCAGGGCCAGCGCGAGGGTCACGCCGGCCACGCGGAGGGCGTCGTCGGCGCCCCCCACGCCCACGCCAGCGGTCACTCCCAGCACGGCGAAGCCGCTGGCTCCCTGGAGGAGCGCCAGCGGGCGATCGGAGATGGGGGTGGGCAGGACAGCTTCCATTCGGGCCTCCGGGGTTCGGAGACCAACGTAGGGAGCCGATGTGCAGTCACCGCCGCAGGGCCGTGGCGGCGCTCCGCAGCTCTCGTGCAGATTTCGTGCAGGCCCCCCTACCTCCGCACAGACGTGCGCGGGGCGAAGGCCCCAGCCGGACAGATCGCCGCGCAGTCTCCGCAGCTGACGCAGTCCGATCCCGCGAGCGATCGGTCATCGCGCACGGCGAAGGTCACCGCAGCCCCGCGACCTGAGCGTTGGATCACCGACCGCGCGTCGCAGGCCCGGATGCATCGATCACAGTGGATGCAGCGCTCCGGATGCAGCGCGAGGAAGTCGGAGCCCTCCGGGCGTCGCTCCAGGGTCGGCGGCGGGGAGAAGCGGCTGGCCGCCACGTCCAGCTCGCCTGCCACCCGCTCCACCTCGCAGTCGGACCGCCCGCAGGAGCCGTGCTCGGAGAGCAGCAGCTCCATCACCAGCCGCCGGGCGGCCTGCAGGGGCGCGGTGCTGGTGCGCACGTCCATCCCCTCCGACACCTCGGTGACGCAGCTCGGCTGGTAGCCGGGAGATCCGGAGACCTCCACCAGGCAGAGCCGACACACCGCCCGCCGGGGCAGCCCCGGGATGTGGCAGAGGTGCGGGATCCGCCGGCCGGCGAGGCTCGCCGCTTCGAGCACGGTCCACCCCCGGCGGGCGGTGATCTGGATCCCGTCGATCCACAGGTTGATGGCGGTCATGTCAGCTCCGGGTCGGAGGGGGTCTCAGCAGCTCAGTCCAGCCGCTGTTCAGGGAGTCGAGCTGGCGGGTGGCTGCGCGGCCCAGGCCGCAGGTCGAGGTGGCGCCGAGCAGGCCGCTCAGCTCTTCGAGCTGCTGGACGACGTCCGGCGGCGGCGCGCCGCGGTCGGGGAGCTCCCGAAGCAGGCGCGCGACCTGACGGGTGCCCACGCGACAGGGCGTGCAGCGTCCGCAGGAGGCCGCGGCGAAGAAGTCCGCGGTCTGCAGGACCTCGGCGAGCAGATCGCGATGGCCTGCGAGGACCTCGATCGCTCCGCTGCCCACCCCGCGGCGGGTGAGCGGGTGATCGCCCTGGCTCGGAGGGACGAGGTGCCCCGAGGGGCCGCCGACCGCGAAGGCCAGCAGGTCTCCTCCATCGGCGAGACCGCCCGCGCGCGCGAGCAGCGAATTGAGGGTCGTGCCGGGGCGGATGGCGTAGATCCCGGGCGCTCGCAGATCGCCGGTGAGGGTCACCAGCTTGAAGGGCCCCGCGGAGGCGAAGTCGGCGCCGCCGCCGTGGAGGAGCCGAGGGAGCCAGGCGAGGGTCTCCACGTTCTGGACCACCGTGGGCCGGCCGTGCAGGCCGCGCTGGGCCGGGAAGGGCGGACGGAGCTGCGGCTCGGGACGCCGACCCTCCAGGAACTCGATCAGCGCCGTCTCCTCACCGCTGACGTAGAGCCCGGGGCCGGCGCACAGGCGGAAGCGCCCGGCGAGCTCGGGGTGGCGGAGGGCGAGCGCGGCCAGGGCGCCCTCCAGGGCGCGGTGACCTGCGCTGAACCCGGGATCGATGACGACCACGATCTCCGCAGCCTGCAGGGCCAGCGCCGCGATGGCCGCCCCCGTCAGCACCAACCTCGGGTGGTGCTGCATGAGGAAGCGGTCCTTGAGCGAGCCGGGCTCGCCCTCTTGTCCGTTGACGATCAGGGCCCGGGGTCCGGGGTGCAGGAGCGCGAGATCCCACTTCCGCGCCACCGGAAAGTGCCCCCCTCCGCAGCCGCTCAGGCCGCCGCGGGCCACCTCGGCGATGATCCGACCCGGCTCGGCCAGCGCGGATCCGAGCACGTCGAAGGCGTCCAGATCCGGACCGGGGAGGAGCTCCTCGACGTGACCGAGGCCGGGCTCGACGGAGGCGCAGCGGGTGTCCTGCTCGGGGGCGTCGCCGGTCTGGAGCGGGAGAGCCTGCTGCTGGAGAGTCTGCTGCTGGAGGGCCTGATGCTGGGAGAGGGGAGGCCGCGGACGAGGCGACCGGGTCGCCGGTCGGCTCCCCAGCCGATCGAGGGCCGGCGTGAGTCCATTCATCACGAGCAGCGCCCACATCTCCGCCCCTGGCAGGGTGGTGTAGACCCGCCCCAGAACCCCGAGGACGCCGACGCCTGCGCCGAACAGGATCGCCCCGCGGCGCGTGCTGGGGGCGGTGGCGGGATCGGTCAAGAAGAAGAACGCGCTGAGCAGCGTGGCGCTGCCGAGCACATAGACGATCGGGTCGAGCACCCAGGGGGCGTGCCCGGCGATGTCTGAGGTCGGCGGCAGGAGCGCCACCGCGAGAGCGACAGCGACGACGCAGGCGACGGTGGCCACCCGCTTCCGCGCCACCCACAGGACCATCGGCGCTCCCGCCAGCAGGAGCACCAGCGCGCTGGTCTCGCCGATGGCGCCGGGGGTCAGACCGAGCAGCAGGTCCGCGAGGTGGGGAGGGAGGTAGCCGCCGGCGTCCTTGAAGAGGGGGCTGGGGGCGGTGAGAACATCCACCGCCTGCTGGGGCGGCGCGATGATCTCGCAGATGGCCACGGCGGCTCGCCCAAGCGCGGCGGGGTTGAACAGGTTCCGCCCCAGCCCGGGGAGCGGGAGCTTGCCGACCAGCTCCGCCACCGCAGCGCCGAACAGGATCATGTACAGCGGGGTGTCGGCCGAGAGGGTGAGGCCGAGGAGCAGCCCGGTGACGATGGTGCCGGCGTTGAGCAGCCGCCACGGCCGGCCCTCCAGCTGGCGGACGAGGATCCCCAGCCCGACGCAGAGCAGGACCGAGGTCGACAGGACCAGGGCCGCGCGAGGTCCGAAGTGCGCGATCCCGAAGGCGGACGGCAGCAGCAGCAGGGCGACCACGCACCAGCGGGCGCCCAGGCGCGCGCGCAGCCAGGCGCCCCGGCTCGCCAGGGGCTGCTGGGCCAGTTCTCGGAGCAGCAGGGTCGCAGACGCGCTCATGGCTCAGCTCCCTCGAGCGGCACCCAGCTCGGGGGCTCCTCGCTCTGCCAGGACCAGATCTCCGTGGGGCCGTGGCAGGGAGAGCAGTCGGCGTGGAGCTGGAGATGGCAGACCGCGCAGCCGCCGGGGTTGAGGCGAGCCAGGACGGCGTGCCGCTGACGATCCGGGCCGGCCGCGCCGGGTCGCAGGAAGCCGGGGGTGTGGGAGTCCGGCGCGCGCTCGTGGCACTCCTGGCACTCCTCGCTCGGGTGACAGGCCGCGCAGCGCTCTGGCTCGGCCCCCCGCGAGCGCCCATGTCCGCGCAGCCAGTCGGTCTCGGTGTGGTGCTTCGGCGCCTCGCCGTCGTGGCAGCTCGAGCAGTCTCCGCGATCCCAGAGCTCGTGCGGAGGGGTCTGTTTCTCGACGCAGGTCGCAGGCGTCAAGACGGCGAGGAGCAGCGCAGGGGCCCTCACAGCGACCTCTCAGATACCCGCGCTCTCTCAGAGACACAGCGGAACCCGATGTCGAAGGCGCGGTACCCCGGCTGGCGGAGCTCCCCGGACCGGCTCTGGACCTGGCTGGGGTTGCTGTTCGAGCTCCCCCCCATCACCCAGCCCTCGCGGGTCCACTCCGCGACGTTTCCAGCCATGTGCAGCGCTCCCGCCGGCGAGGCGCCGGCCTGAAAGGAGATCGCGGGAGCCGAGTAGAGGTAGCCGTCGCGCTCCCCCCACTTCTCGCCGCCGGTGTTCGCGCGGGAGAAGTCCCAGATCTCCCCCCAGGGCCAGGGGTGGCCCGCTGCGCCGCCGGCGGCCTGCTCCCACTCGGCCCGATCGGGCAGGCGCTTGCCGGCCCAGGCCGCGAAGGCGGTGGCGTCCCACCAGTCCACTCCCACCACCGGGTGCTCGGGGGCGCGAAAGCTGTCGTGTCGCCAGGGCGCGAGGGCGCCGACGCTCGCGCGGATCAGCGCGGGCTGCCATCCCTCTCGCGCGTACCGGGGTGTGTGGTCCTTGTCGGTGGGCTCCTGGGGGTGGCAGCGGGCGTGGGTGCGGCTGCCTGGGTCCTCCAGGAAGCGGGCGTACTGGGCGTTGGTGACTTCGCCCTGGTCGATCCACAGAGCTCCGAGGGACCCCGCGACTCTGAGGGACACCGTGGCTCCGAGGGAAGCGCGCGGGCGCCGCTGCTCGGTCTCAGGTGCCGGGTCCGGCGTGGTCCGATCTGCCGCCGCTGTCGCCTCAGGCGGTGCTGCCTCAGGCGGTGCTGCCTCAGGCGGTGCTGCCTCAGGCAGTGCTGCCTCGGGTGAGGCCGGATCAAACACCTGCTCAGCGGTCAGGGCGTTCCAGGACCGCGATCGATGGACCGTCCCGTCCTCGGCGACCACCAGGGCCGCGTACCCCGCCTGCCCGTCGATCCAGGCCAGCCCCTCCTTGAGGCCCATCACGAAGACCGCCGTGGCGTAGGCGTCGGCCCGCGCGGGATCCGGTCCCAGGACCGTCGCGCTCTCCGCCCCTCGAGCCGGCAGACCGGTCCTCGGGTCCAGGATGTGCCCGTAGCTCCGCCCGCTCCGCACCAGCCGCCGCTTGCTGTTCCCCGAGGTCGCCATCGCCAGATCGCTGGCGGTGAAGCGCTCGATGGTCTGGCCCGGCCAGCGGGGGTGCGCCACCCCCACCTCCCAGGGGCCGTCGATCCCGCTGCCACGCAGGAGCAGATCTCCGCCCGCGCTCACCGTGGCGTCGGCGACCCCGCGAGCCGCCAGGGCGTCCATGATCCGTCCGGCCGCGAAGCCCTTGCCGACGCCGCCCAGGCTCACCGCCATGCCCGCTCGCTGCAGGTAGGCGGTCTGCGCCGCGGGGCGGAGCTCCAGTCCGTCGCTGCCCACCAGATCCAGGGCCGCGTCGAGCCGCGCGCGGGTGGGGAGGGGCCGATCAGGGTCACGGAACGGCCACAGATCCCACACCGGGCCGATGGTGACGTCGAAGGCCCCCTCGGTCTCGGCCGAGATCTCGACGGCCAGCGTGAGCAGCGCGAGGGTGTCCGGCGACACAGCGACGGCCTCCTGGCCTGCCTCGTCGATGAGACGGGAGATCTCGCTCCCCGGCCGCCAGGAGCTGACGCGCGACTCCAGCGCGGCCAGCTCCTCGGGGATCTCCGCGAGGGCGCGCTCGGCCAGCCGCGGCTCGGCGGCGACCACCACCGTGAACAGGGTGCCCATGGCGACCACGTCGAGGCGGCTGGTGCCGTCCGCCTGCTGGACGGGGCGGGGCGCCTCGGGCGCGGGCAGAGCGATCACCGCGGGCGCGGGCGGGTCACGCCTCCCGAGCACGGTCAGGAGCAGCCCGACCGCCGCCGCCAGCGAGACCACCAGGACGCGGGGGCGGCTCATTCCTGCCCCCCGTGCGGCTCGAAGGCGCAGCGGAAGCCGACATCCTCGAACCAGCGAGCGGGGTTGTGGGCGTCCCTGCGTGTGGGGCGGGCCGCGTCGTCCCAGCGCGCCGCCCAGGAAGCCCCCCGCACCACCCGGCGGGTGGAGCGCTCGTTCGTCGCGGCGAGGCCCGCCTCCATGAAGCGCGGCTCGGGGCCCAGACCGGCCGCAGGTCCGGTGGGATCGACCGGCGCGGCCTCGTCGTAGAGGGTGTATCGGTAGCGGTCGTAGTAGTCCGCCACCCACTCGCGGACGTTGCCGGTCAGGTTGAGGACCCCCGCGGAGGTCTGCTCGCCCGCGTGGTCCACCGGCTCGGGGCCCTGCCGGTGGGGGCGGAGGATCACGGCAGCCCGAGGCTGGAAGAGCCCCTCGGTGGCGGCCTCCCACTCGGCCTCGGTCGGTAGGCGCCCGCCCGCCCAGCGGCAGTAGGCGTCGGCGTCGTGCCAGGTCACCAGGCGCACCGGGTGGTCGCTCGGGGCGTCGAGCGAGCGCCAGGGTCCGTCAGCCTCGAACCCCGTCTCGGTGACGAAGGCGGAGAAACGCGCCGCGCTCACCTCGGCGCGATCGATCGCGAAGGCGCTGAGCTGCACCTCGACCCGCGGACGCTCGTCGTAGCGGCCGGCCGGATCTCCCATCGGGTAGCGCCCGGCGGGGACCAGGACGACGTCGGGGCCCGCCGCGGCGAGGCCGATCAGCAGCGCGGGGATCACTCGATGCTCCGGAGGAAGTCCACCAGATCGTCGAGCTGGCTGGCGGTCAGGTGAGAGGTGCCGCCGTGGGTGTCCACGATCCGGCTCGCCAGATCCAGCGCGCCGCTCTCGCTGCGGGACGTGGTCTCGTTGAAGCCGCGCTCCCGGCGGTCCGGTCGGACATCCTCGGGCCCCTGGAGCACCGGCAGCCGGGTCTGTCGCAGCCCCGGGTGGTCCGGGCTGGCGACCGCCTCGCGCAGAGAGCGCGCCCGCCCGTGATGGAGGAAGACCGGCGGCCGATCGAAGATCCCCCGCAGCTGCATCGTGGTGAAGGAGCCCTCCTGCTCCTCCACGCGCCCCGGATCGTCGGGGTCCAGATCGAGATCATCCAGGCCGTTGGCGCGGTCCACCGCCCGCAGACTGGCCAGCGTGTACGACGCGTCCCGGCGGGTGATCGTGGTGAGCGGCGGCAGGGCCGCGCGATCGTTGTGGGTGAGCGCCTCGGTCTTGTTGGTGAATTCCGGCGGGGTGTGGCACACCGAGCACATCGCCCGCGCGCTGCTGAAGATCCGCTCGCCCCGCTGCACCGCGGGGTGCTCGGCGTCGTGGGGGTTGGGCTGGAGGTGGTTCTCGGCGCCCAGGAAGGCCGCCATGAACCGCTGGAGATCCCGCAGACCGTAGGCGGCGCCGAAGACCCGCAGCGACTGGTCCCGCAAGAACGCGTCGCGCCGCTCCTCCAGGGTGTACCCCTCCGCGCCGAGCTTCCGAACCTCGACGCGCTCCTTCAGCTCCTCGTGCAGCGGCCGGCGCTCGGCCTGGGGAACCGGGGACTCGACGGCGGTGAAGTCGCCGGCCCACACCGGCCGATCGAAGTCGATGGAGCTAGCCGGCTCGCTGATGTCGGCCCCCTGCCCCTCCGAGAGCCGGTGCGTGCCTTCGAAGTAGTAGGGCTGGATGGCGAAGACGTTTCGCATCTGGGGGATCCCCAGGGTGCCGCCGACGGTGAGGTGACCTTCGTGGTCCTGGCCGACGGTCTCCGCCGCCCCCCAGCCGCGGCCGTCGCCCGTGTCGCGGTAGTGGCAGTGCAGGCAGGAGGTGTCCCCGTCGGATGAGAACACGCTGGTGTGCGCGATCAGGCGGCCCTTCTCCGCGTCGGTGTCCAGCGGCGGGCGGCTCCGATCTCCGACCACGACCTCCCGCTGCTTCCCGCTGGCGCGGTCGATGATCGTGACGCTCTCGCCGAGCTGGTTGACCGCGATGATCACGTCCTCGTCCGCCGCGACGCCGACGGGGCGCAGGCCCACCGGGTAGATCCGGACGGGCTCCAGGAGATCTGCGGGATCGCTGGCGTCTCGCCGAACGCGCCACTCGACGATCTCGAAGGTGCCGGCCATGGACACGAAGAGGCGATCCCCCACCACGGAGGCCCACTCGGGGAAGGCCCCGACGACCCGCTGCAGCTCCGGCGGGATGTCGCCCTTGATGTCGCCAGTGGTGGCCTCGGCGGTGTCGGAGGTGTAGCGAACCCAGCCGGGGTGGGACTCGTAGCGGCTGGCCCTGAGCTGGTAGTCGAGCGTCAGGCCGACCTCCCAGGCGGGCACCTGCAGCCGCGACAGATCGACAGCGACGATGTCGTTCTGGATGTCGCGCATCTTGAAGGCCCAGGTGCCGTCGACCGCGTCGAAGGGCCCCAGCGGGAATTGCTGCTCCGGCGGCAGCGGGTCGGTGGTCTGGGGATCCCGCAGGACCGTGAGCTGGGCGGCGGGGTGGGAGCGGTCCCAGGTCTCTGAGCCCGCTGGATCTCGCGCCTTGGCGCCGCCGAAGCCGGCCCCCATGGTGAGCACCACGAGCAGGTCCCGGTCGCCCGCGGGATCGGGGATCGTCAGCACATGCCCGGCGACGTTCTGGACGAAGATCCCGCCGACCTGGTGCCCGCTCGCCACGTCGATCGTCGCGACGTCCATGGTGCCGGTGTTGCCGACGAAGAGCGTGCGGCCGTCGGCGCTGAGCGCGAGATCCTTGGGGTGGGCGCCTTCGCGCCCCACCCGGATCCCGGGGCCCTCTGCGGCGTCCTCGATCCACTCCCGCAGCGCCGCCAGATCGGGCTCACCCTCCTCGAACAGCACCCCACCCGGGTGGGGACCGGGAGCGATCACGGCCTGGAGCAGCGGGCTCTGCTCGGGCGATCCGCCGACGCTGTTCTCCACCGCCGACAGGAAGTTCTCCACCGGATCCGGCCCGGAGACGAAGCCCCCCGCCGACTCCCGGTGGCAGCTGCTGCAGCGCGCGCGCAGGACGGCGTTGAGCCCCCCGGCGCCAGGAGACAGCGCCTCCTGCACCGCCTCGGAGGAGAAGCCCCGCGCCGCCAGCTCGGCGCTGAGCCCACCCCGGGGCTCCGTGGGGCCATAGAAGCGCTCGTCGTCGAACCCCCCGATCACCCGGACTGCGCCCTCGAGTCGATCGGGGCGCACCGTGATGTCGACGTCCAGGACCTGATCGAGGTAGCGGATCGCGACGAAGGCGCGGGCGCCGTCCGCCGAGAAGACCAGCCCCTGAGCGGTGTAGTCGAGGGGGATGATCGAGATGGGCTCGTCGGTGACGGTGTCGACGACGGTGGCGTGGTTCGACAGCTCGTTGGTGACGACCAGGAACCGCCCGCCCGGATGCAACACGGCGGCGTAGGGCCGCGAGCCCACCTCGATCCGTCTGATCACCGTGCCCGCAGCGACGTCGACGACGGCCAGCTCGTCGCCGGGCTCGGCCTCGGTGCCGGGCAGCGTCACGTAGGCCTTCGCGCCGTCCGCGCTCAGGGTCACCCGCTCGGGTCGATCGCGGCGGGGCTGGGGCTCCGGGTGCGGGTTGTTGGCGGCGACCGGCGGCAGGCTCCGGGCCTCGAAGGGCGCGCGGTAGCGCCACACGTGGCTGGTGAGCTGCGAGTAGGGGGTGCGCAGGTAGCGGGCAGGCTCAGCGACGGACGCGCGCTCCTGGCCGCAGCTGAGCAGCGAGATGAGAACCGGGGCGATGAGGAGCGGGGAGATGAGAAATGAGGTGGGCATCATCCCTCCCCCCCCAGGAAGGTCGCGCCGAGATCGATCCAGCGGGTGAGCAGGAGCAGCTCCTCTGCCTCCAGGGGCGCTCCCGACGGGTGCGGGACCCCCGGGGCGTCCAGGGTCTGCGGCGCATGCAGCTCGCGACCGGTGAGCTTCTCGATCAGGAAGCTCTCCGACGACAGCGCCTCGCGCTCGTTGATGAAGCGCTTGTCGGCGTGGTTGCCGCTGGCCGGATCCGCCAGGACGTGCAGAGACGTGTAGGCGCGGCTCCATGCGCCGTCAGGAGTGGCGCTCAGATCCAATCCAGCCGCGGGGCTCTCTGCGCCATGACAGGCGCCGCAGCGGGTATCGAGGAGCGGCTGGATGTCCCGCCGGAAGTCCACGCTGTCGTCGCCGATCTGCGCGGGCGGAAGACGCTCTTCGGCGATCGGGTCCCAGGTCGCCATGACGCGCGAGGCCGCGGAGATGAGGTCCGGCGGCCCCAGGATGTCCTGCTCGTCCCCGGTCAGGGAGCCGTGGCAGCCGGCGCAGCGGGTCGGAAAGATGCTCCGGGGGATCGAGAAGGTGAGCTTCTCTCCGGGCTGGACGTAGAACCAGCGGTTCATGGAGTGCAGGGCCCGGCGCTCCCGATCGAGCCCCTGCACGATGAGCGGCACCCCGCTAGGGACCTCGGCGTAGAAGGAGCCGTCGGCCTCCAGCGGGATCTCGGAGACGATCACCGCGCGGGAGTGAACACCGAGGCTCACGGGCGTGGCGAAGGGATCGGCGGCCGGCCCCTGCATGGCCACGCCAGCCACGTCGCTCCGGGTCTGCGGTATCTGGCGCACGATCCGGACCCAGGCCAGCTCGTCCTCGCGGAAGTCGCGCGCGCCGGTCGGCGTGAAGTCGGTGAGGAAGGACTGCAGGAGCGGGTAGTCGTAGCACTCCACCTCGCCGGGAAGGCCGTCCGGGAGGCGCAGCACGCCGTCGTCGTCCTGAGGGGTCTGGCCGTCGCTGCGAGCGGCGAACTTCTGCTTGGTGACCGGCCGCTCCTTGAGCCGGATCGCGATCGGGCGCGGGTGGTACTCGGCGAACTGTCGGGTGTTGGCGGCGGCGATGGGCTCGCGGTTTGGCGCCAGGACGGCGCTCCCGTCTTCGGTCTTCAGCGGTCCCTCGAAGCGGAGCCGGTAGAGATCCCAGTCGGGCTCGGCGGCGGGGTCGAGGTGGTCGAGCGACGCCGGCGTGTGGCTGGCGAAGATCGTCCCGTCCGAGTGGGGGTAGGGGTCGCGGAAGGCGCCGCCCGCCGACAGGCCGGTGTGGGTGATCCCCGCCGGGCCCTCCTCGGAGAAGATCGGCAGGTGCGTGGGCAGGAACCGCTGGGAGGAGGAGTGGACGCTGCTGGACGCGGTGTGGGGCACATGATCGACGGGGTTGTCCGGCTCCAGATCGACGCCGAAGCCGTGGTCGACCAGGATGAGCTGGCCGCCGCCCCACAGGTTTCGGGGATCGTGGGCGAGGCGCACCTCCAGCCCGGAGGGCAGCTCCCGGGAGTCGGAGTAGAGCGGCCGTCGAGAGCGGTTCCCGCCCTGGATGTGGTAGTCGAAGCCGCCGGCGTGGGTGCGGAAGATCGCCCCGTTGAAGACCGGGCGATCGCCCTGCCATCCGCGGTTGCGGACGCTGGTGAACATCGTCTCGCCGGTGGTGCGCAGGGTGGGGCGGCGCTCCTGGGCCGAGGTCCAGGTCTGACGCCGCAGCGACTCCGCGAAGCGCTCGGGCACGAAGCGCCACACATCGAAGGCGCTGCGGTAGTCGGCCTGCGTCTCCTCGATGACGTAGACGGTTCGGAGATCCGCGGGCTCGGGGAGGGGGGCGTCGAGGCGCAGGGTGCCCGCTCCCTGGTGGACGATCCGCCGCCACAGCCCGCGCATGGGGCCGTCGACGATGTACAGACGGCGACCGTCCAGGGTGCCGGGCGCCTCGTGGCGCTGCGCGTCCACCAGGGTGGTGTGATCGCCGCCGTCGGCCTCGCCCAGCAGGCCCCAGGTGTCTGAGGTGGCGTAGTCGCCGGCGGCGTTGGAGGCGAAGATCACCGCGACCTCGTCGAGGACCTCCCCCGCCGGATCTGCGGGACCGGGCGCGTAGATGGGATCGATGTGATGAATCAGGGCGCCGTCCTCGAGGCGCTCCGGCCCGAAGCTGAGCCGCCGCGGGGGGCCGGCCGGGTGGAGCTGATCGTCGAGCGTGAGCTCCCAGAGTCGGAAGCCCTCGTCCTCGCTTGTGCGATGAGAGAAGACGATCGCCCGGCCGTCGTAGCGCACGTCGAAGCCCTGGAGCTCGCCCTCGCTGCCCGGGAGGAGATCGATGGGGGCGTCGGCGCCCTCGGGCAGCACGAGCAGCCGCGTACCGGGGTGGAAGCGATCGAGGTCGAAGAAGCGCCGGGGGACCGCGCGGGGGCTGCGGAGAAACGCCACCCCCTGGACGCGGCCTGGATCGGCCGCCGCGATCGGCTGATCGGCGGCGGTGAGGCGGGTGAGCAGCTCCGCCCGCTCCAGGCGCATCCAGGCCAGCAGGATCTGGACGTCGGGATCCTGGAGGTCCTCGAAGAACTGGATGTTCCCGCCGCGCTGGTGGACACCCCCCTCGGCGATGGGGAGGTTCTTGACCAGGAGCCGGCTGCGGCGGAGGTCGCCGCCGAGGTTGACGAAGCGACTCACGTCGCCGAGGGCCGCCAGCCGGTTGGCGGCGATCATGGCCGGCGAGAGCCGCAGGGGATCTTCTGGAGTCTTCCGGGGGAGCGGCTCCGTGAGCTTGAGGTCGTTGAAGACGGCCCCGCCGTGGCAGGAGGCGGTGAAGCAGCCGTTTCGCTCCAGCACCGGGAGCACCTCGTCGCCGAAGAAGCGCTGCGCCGGGGAGAGCGTCGAGGAGGGCTGCTCGTGGGTGGCCTGCTCGCGCTTGATCCACTCCTGGAGCGCCGCGTGATCCGCGTCGTCTTCGTCCATGAAGACGTCGATCCCGCGGTGGGGGAGTCCGCCCGCGTCGGTGGCCAGGGGCGCGCGCAGGAGGGGGCTGAACGCGGGCTCGGCGCCGTAGTCGATGCGGTGGCTGTCTTCCATGGAGTGTCGCCAGCCTCGGACGACCTCGAAGGCGGCCCAGCGGAGCGAGGGATCGACGGAGAAGCGCCCGGTCTGTGGATCGATGGGGAAGTAGAGGGCCTCCTGCTCCTCCTCGATGAACTCGGCGTAGGTCGCCTGATCGAGCGCGTGGCAGCCGAGGCCGCAGCGCCGCTCCAGGACGGGGATGACCAGCCGCTCGAAGGCCTGAAATGAGCTCCGCTCATGCGACGTGGACCCCTCCGGGAGCGGATGGGTGCAGGCGCAGAGGGTGAGGAGCAGGAGCTGATTGGCGGCAGAGGCCATGCGGGGATCTCCAGCCGCCCACCATATTGAGATCCCGCGACGTCCCCATCCGCCCGCCACCCACGGAAAAATCGGCGGGGAGCGAAGACCACGGCGACCCGACCCCGGTCGTTTGACCGGGGGTCAAGCGTTCAGGCTCTGGCGTTCGGGCTCAGGCGATCAGGCCCCAGCGAGCAGGTCGCCAGCGCTCAGGCGATCAGGCCCAGCCGCATGGCCCGGGCCACCAGGGCTGCGCGGTTCGGGGCGCCGAGCTTGTTGCGCATGTGCTCGACATAGCTACGCACGGTCGCCGCGCTGATGCCCAGCCCCGCGGCGATCGCGGCGGTGGTCTATCCCCCCCGCCACCCCAACACAACCAACCCCCCCCCCGCGGTGGTCTCGCCGCCGGCGATCCCATCGAGCACCTGCCGCTCACGGCGGGTGAGGCTCTCGTGAGCGCGAGCGGCTTCTTGTTCGCTCGGGTGGAGGGTGCAGGCCACTCGATCGGCGTCGGCGGCGATGCACGTCAGCTCGTAGTTGCGGTTTCCGATCCGCACTCGAATGCGCCGCGCGCCGCGACCGCTCGCCAGGAGCTCTGCCACGCAGCCGTTCCGACAGGGGAGGCCCTGTGTTTCGAGGCCCTGCGTTTCGGGGAGAGCCCGCATGAAGTCCCAGCAGAGCTGACCGGTGCCGTCCCCCAACACACGCCGGGCCGTGGGGTTCTCGTCTCTAAGGGTGCCATCGCCAGCGACGAGCAGGAGGGCGGGGGTGGTGGCATTCATCCCGACTCTTCTACCTCGATGTTGCATCCGTCCCGATGATGGTGGCCAGATGGGTGGCTCCACCACAGGCTCCATCGCCCTGCTCTGCCGCGGGCTCGGAGCGAACCCACGGCACTGTATCCCGGTCCGACAGGGCCGGAGACATCAGGCCGCGGTCCCCAGGATGACCCGTCGATGCCGCCACTCAAGCGCACCCAACCCGGCGACGTACAGCCCCTCGAACACGAGATGCGCCAGCCCGAACACGGTGGCCCGCTCCAGCAGGACCGCAGCGAGGATCGCGCAGACCACCCCCCAGGCCAGGTTGGCAGCGATGAGCACCGACAACAGACCCGCCGGCCGGGGGCGGAGCCAGCCGAGGATGAGGCCCGGCGCCGCGTACGCCAGATTCACCGCGCCCATCACCGTGAGGAACGCCACCGGCAGTCCGTACCAGTCCGCGAGGAGGTGCCGCAGAAGCAGAACGACCACCCCCGCCGTGAGGGCCGATCCGGCGTCGATCCAGGGCAGGTGCCGCACGAGCGGGAATCAGCCGCGGCGCGCTTCGAGGACCAGGCTCCCCGCCTCGTGCCAGCCCAGGTGGGCGGCGTAGGTGGGCTCCCAGGGATCTGGCTCGAACGCTGCCTGGGGAGTCGGAGGATCGGCCGACCGCACCCGCTGGCGGGCCACCCCGGTCCACCCGGCGGCCTCCAGCAGCGCGCACCACCGGGCCTCGCCGAGCAGGTGAACGCCGATGGGCAGCAGCTCCCGCCAGATCTCGCCCACCGGGTTCTCGGCGTACAGGTCGATCATGATCGACAGGCGGCCGCCCGAGCGCGTGACCCGGGCCCACTCGGCCAGCGACGCAGCGGGATCGGGCACGTAGTACAGCGCCTCGACGCTCAGCACGTGTGAGACGGCCCCGTCCTCCAGCGGCAGCGCGTCGGCCGCCGCGACCGCGAAGCGCAGGCCGGGATCCCCGACGGAGCGCTCGCGAGCGACACGGATCATCTCGGCCGAGGCGTCGAACCCCACGCCGCTGCCCGCGCCCCGCTCCCGCATCCAGCGCAGGGCCCAGCCGTTTCCGCAGCCCACGTCGAGCACGCGGTCTGTGGGTCCGAGGCTCCAGGAGCGCGTCGCCGCTTCGGTGGCGTGGCGATGCCCCCGCTCCATGGAACGATCCTGGCCGCGGCGGGCCCAGCCGTCGAACTCTGTGGCGGCAGCTTGAGTGGAGATGGGCTTGGGCATGAAGACCTCCAGGCGCCGGGGTAGCCGCTCCAGCCGGGGTGCGCCCGAGCGGGGCTACCAGGCGTCCCCGGGCAGCGCGGCCAGGGTGGCGACGGTGTGGTCGATGAAGCCCCGCAGCTTGGGCTGCAGGTGACGACTGCGCAGCCACACCAGCGCCATACTCCCGCCGACCATCTCCCAGCCCGGCAGGACACGCGCCAGATCTCCACAGGCCTGCCGCTCCACCGCGAGGAATCTCGGCAGCAGGGCGATCCCCCCGCCTGCTGCGACCAGCTCTGTCAGGGGAGCGAAGTCGTTGGCCACGAAGACCGGCCGGGAGACGGGCACCTCCACCGTCTGGCCGGACGCGCGATGGGTGAGGGGCCACCGCTCTGCCATCGGCGCCACGCTGTTGACCAGCAGATCGTGCTCGGCGAGATCGGCCGGCGTCTCCGGCACACCGCGGCGGGCCAGGTAGTCAGGGGCGGCGAATACCTCCGCAGCCGATCCGCCCAGCCGGCGCATCATCAATCCCGCGCGGAGCGGGGCGTTGCCCCCCACCATGCGGAAGGCCACGTCGACGTTCTCCTCCAGAAGATCGACGAACCGGTTGGTCGCCAGCAGGGCGATCTGCACCTCCGGGAGCCGGCGCCGCGCGCCCGCCAGGAGCTGCGCGAACAGGCGGGTGGTGCTGAAGTCGATGGTGGCCGTCAACGTGAGGCGCCCCCGCGGCTCAGCGGCGCCCTCCACCAGCGCGGTCCGGGCCTCACGGATCTGCATCAGCGCGGGAGAGACCCGATCGTGGAGCGCTTGACCGTCCGGGCTGATCGTGAAGGCCCGCCCGGCACGTCGCAGCAGCTCCACCCCCAGGGCCGCCTCCAGGCGCGTCACCCGACGGCTGACGGTCGATCGGGGCACGCCCAGCTCTGCCGCCGCCCCCGCGAGCGTCCCGTGATCGACCACGCGGATGAAGGTCTGAAGATCGGTCAGGTTCATCCCTCCCCCCCCCAAGTTGCGCCTACGCACCATGACGTTCCGATAATGCCTGATTGTAGCGTATTAGCATCACCTTACCTTGAATCCAGACAAACCTGGAGCCCCTCATGATCCGCGCCCTCACCATCGTCGGCAGCAACTCATCCCGCTCGATCCACAGCCAGCTCACCGCGCTGCGCGCGGCCGCCTCCTGACCCAACCCAATCACAACACCCATCAACACAACCGAACCGGAGAACACCATGAACAGCAAGAACACCGCCTACTGGGCCATCACCGGACTGTTCGCCCTCGCGATGGTCGGCGGCGGCGTCGCAGATCTGACCCAGGCTCCCCCCATCGCCGAGACGATGGCGCACCTGGGCTACCCCACCTACGTCGCCCCGCTCCTCGGCGTGCTCAAGCTCAGCGGCGCGGTCGCGCTGCTGGTGCCGCGCCTCGGTCGCCTCAAGGAGTGGGCCTACGCCGGGTTCGCGTTCGACTTCCTGGGCGCCACGGTCTCGCACCTGGCTGTCGGCGACGGCGTCGCCACGATCGTCCCGCTGATCGTCCTGAGCGGCCTGCTCACCGGCTCGTACCTGCTGCGCAGCGACGGGGCCCTGCCGGTGGCTCGCCCCCTGGCGGCGTAGGGCCGGATGGGTCCCGCAGACCGGTGCGCCCGTTCGGGGGATCTCTTAGAGCCGAGCCCATGAACAGCGCCAACCTGCAAGCCTATCGGGAGATGCTCGCGGATGCGGTCCGGATGGCTGCCTTCGACGCGGCGCTCCGGGCGCGGGCCCGCGGGCAGGCCGTCTGCGAGATCGGCGTGGGTCTCGGCCCCCTCTCCTTGATGGCGCTGAAGAACGGCGCGCGGGTCGTCTACGGCATCGAGGTCGACGCGGACGCCCTCTCCATCGCCACCCGGCTCATCCGCGCGGCGGGCTTCGGACCCGACCGGTTCATCCCCATCGAGGGCCTCTCCACGCAGCTTACGCTCCCCGAGAAGGTCGACGTCATCGTCTCCGAGACCCTCGACTCCACGGGCGTGGGCGAGAACACCCTGCGCTACCTCAAGGACGCCCGCGAGCGGTTCCTGCGCCCGGGCGGCGTGGTGATCCCCGAGCGGATGACCGGGCTGGTGGCGCTGGCCGACCCGCAGTCGTGGGCGGCCGAGGAGCAGTGGTGGACGCGGGATCTGCTGAGCGGCCTGGACTTCGCGCCGGTGGCCCCGCTCCTGCGCGGCCGCTTCCACGTGCTCGATGTCGACACGGAGGAGCTCTGCTCGACCTGGATCCCGTGGTTGACCTTCAACTTCAATTCCGATCTCCGGCTGCCGCGGGTCATCCCCATGGTCATCCCCGTCGCGCGACCGGCGCGGGTCACGGCGCTCGCCTGGGCGTTCGACGCGATCCTGGCGGATCGGGTGCCGCTGTCGACGCGCTCCGAAGCGCCGCCCACCCACTGGAAGCAGGGGCTCTGGCCGATCCCCAACCCGCTGCAGGTCGTTCCGGGTGAGATCGTCTACGTCGAGATGCACCTCAACAGCGAGACCGTCCTCTCGCAGATGTCGCTGCGGGTGGTGCATGTGACGAGAGACAAGCGCGCGGCGTTCCTGGAGCTGCTTCGGCGCACCGCGCGCGGGCAGGGCTGACGGCGGGGACGGGGCTGACAGCGCAGACAGCGCAGACAGTCACGTCAACAAACACATCAGCGAGACAACCCCAGCGCCCGCATCCGCAGCTTCAGACCATGCGGCGAGACACGCAGCGCAGCGGCCAACGTCGGCAGCCGATCCCCATGCACCGCGACGGCCGAGGCGATGGTGCTCGCGTCCAGATCGGCGGCCAGGCGCAGCCGCGGGTGTCGCTTGATCGCCATGATCACCGCGTTCCGGCTCATTCCCAGCGCGGCGGCGGCGTGGCTGACGTTCCACTCGTGGCGACAGAGCGCGTCCTCCAGCGGGTCCTCTGCAAGACCGCGGCCGACCTTCGGGAGCGCACCAGGGGTCAACTGGAGCGTGTCCGGGAGTCGAGCGACCGGCTGATCGAACGAGCCCAGGACGATCTGGCTGGCGATGTTTCGCAGCTCCCGAACATTGCCCGGGAACGCATGCGCCATGAGTCGTCCGATCAGCTCGACCCCCAGCCAGGGCCGCCGACCCGGCGGGTTGTCGTCGAGCAGAGCGGCCCTCCCTCGCTCCGTGAGCATGCCCCGCAGAAAGTGGTGCAGCAGGATGGGCACGTCGATCCGCCGCTCCCGCAGCGCCGGCACCCGGATCTCGGCCTGCTGGAGCCGGTAATATAGCGCCCGTCGGAGGTGGCCCTGCTCGACCTGACGCTCCAGGTCAGCGTCGGTGGCGGTGATCAGACGGACGTCCACCTGGCGGGAGATCTGCCCGACCGGCTGGATCTCACCGCTGTCCAGGGCCCGCAGGAGCTGGGGCTGAACGTCGGCGGGGGTCTCCCCGATCTCGTCGAGGAAGAGGGTGCCCCCGTCGGCGCGCTGGAAGCAGCCCGGTCGCGCGGAGACCGCGCCCGTGAAGGCGCCCCGGCCGTGACCGAACAGCTCGGCGGCGGCCACCGACACCGGCACCGCGGCCATGTTCACCGTCACCCAGGGCCGGCCGCGACGGGGACTGGCCTGGTGCAAGGCGCGAGCGACCAGCTCCTTTCCCACGCCCGACTCACCGCGGATCAGCACCGGAACGGCGGTGGTGGCGATCCGGCAGACCTGATCGCGGACCCGTCGGATCGCCGGACCGACCCCCAGGATCTCGCCGGAACGCCCCGCCGGTTCGGCCTCCACAGACAGCCCCAGGAGCACGCAGCGCCCCAGCTCCACGATCGCGCCGGCCTCCCGAGCGGCGGCCATCGAGACGGGGTGCTCGCCGACGAGGTGGGCACCATCCACCCGGATCTTCGGGCTGGCCGAGCACAGCACCAGCCGCTGGGACTCCCGACGGATCCACAGCGGCTTCCTGCTGACGCGAGGGTCTCGCAGAGACCCCCCGGCGCCGAAGTCCGGCGCCAGCCGAGAGACCGACAGGGTGACCCCCACCTCCAGCTCGACGAGCTCTGCGCGCTCTCCCACCCGGGCCCCGTCCGGGTGATGGAGGATCGTCAGGACCACCACCTCCGGCCGGTCGCAGGGCGTGTCCTGCTCATCGTCCAGGGTCGACAGATCCTGCGTAGACAGGCGGTCGAGCATCACAGGGTCCGGTGCAGGGGGTGCCCGGGGGCCACCGTCAGGCAGACCTCGCCGATCTCGTAGCTCTCCATGTCGTCCTCGGCGAGGATCTCCAGGGCCACCGGCCCGCGGGGAGGCTGTGCGTTGAGGAGCTCCTGATCGCCGCTCATCGGCCCCCAGGATCCCCACACCCGGGTGGACTCCGGACCGAGCTCCACCGCGAAGTCGTAGATGGTCTCTCCCCCCGGGGGCGGCAACGCGCCACCGGCGCCGAATGGATGAGAGAGGGGCTCCTCGCCGAGGTAGCTGTAGCCGGGCCCATCGAACGCCACCTGGTAGCCGATCAGTACGCCGTCGAAGTTATCCTGGGCCGCCACGCCCACGCCGACCGCTCCACCGAGCGACACCACAGCGAGCAAATCGTCGTCCCAGTTCACGCGCCGGCGCGTCAGGCGAGCATCGACCACCAACCCGGCGTCGAACATGCCCTCCGTGGCGATGGGGATCCGGACCAGGGACGTCTGGTGCAGCCCGGGCCCGAAGGCCAGCCGCCCGTTGTGCAGCGTCGGAGCGCCGGACGGAAAGCGAACGCATTCATCGGCGGCCAGATCCGCAGCCGTGTAGCAGATCTCCCGACCTCCGCTCAGCGCTCCAGCGGTCAACAGGGAGCAGACAGGCGGGGGCGCGTCGAGCTCCACGCCGCTCAGAACATGCACAGACACCCGCGACGGCGGGAGCTCGGGCTGCGGCAGGAAGGCCAGCGCCGCGCTGACAGCCCCGACGACTACAGCGCCGGGGATCATGGCCCGCGGCAGCCGCCAGGGCCGCCGACTCGGCGCGGTCCCCACGCGGCAAGCGCGCAGATCCTCGGCCAGCGCCAGCGCGGAGGGGTAGCGATCCGCGATCATTCGGGCCATCGCGCGCTCGCACACCCGCGCGACGTTCGAGGAGAGCCCCGGCGCGGTGAAGCGCAGCCTGGGCGGCGCACGCGACAGCACCCCCACGACGATCTCCATCACGCTGCCGCGGTACGGCGGCTCCCCGGACAGCATGTGGTAGAGCACCGCCCCCAGGGCGTAGATGTCGGAGCCCGGCCCCACGTCACCCCAGCGACCGGCGGCCTGCTCCGGGGGCATGTAGGCCGGCGTCCCCAGGATCTGCTCCTCGCTGGTCAGGGTGGGCTGATCGACCGCGCCGGTGGCGATGCCGAAGTCCACGATGCGCGGATGCACGCCGTCTTCCATCAGGATGTTGCTGGGCTTGATGTCCCGGTGGACCAGCCCGGCGGTGTGGGCGTGGTGCAGCCCGCGGGCCACCGCCTCGGCGATCTCCAGCGCGAACTCCACGGGCAGCGGCCCCTCAGACAGCAGCTTCGACAAGGAGGGCCCCGCGATCAGGGGCATGGTGAAGAAGGGCGGATCGGCCTCCAGGTCGAGCGAGAGGATCCGGATGATCGCCGGATGATCGAGCGCCGCCACCGCCCGCGCCTCCCGCACGAAGCGGGCGTAGGCGATCCCCCCCGGAGCCCCCACGTTGAGCATCTTCAGCGCGATGTCCCGCTGGAGATCGGGATCCCAGACGTGGTAGACCACGCCCATCCCGCCGCGACCCAGCACCCCCCGCAGCGGATAGCCGCCGATCGAGTGGACCTGATCCGAGACGGAGACGTCCACGGTGTCGGTGCTCTGCTCCCCGACCGTCCCGATCTGCCCGGCGTCCCTGACCTGTCCGGCGCCCCCGGTCTGCTCGACATCCAGGGTGGCGCGGGCCCGCGCAAGCGTCTCGGGGTCCCACACCCCGACCGGCTCCGACGAGCCCGCGCACCAGCGGTCCAGCAGCTCCCCACAGTCTGCAGGTCGCGCAGCCGCCTCTACCTGCAGGGCCGCCCCGATGGTCCCCACCATCCGCGACGGCACCTCCGGTCCCAGCTCTACCACCGGCGCCCCACCGTCGGTTCGCGCCAGCCGTCCGGTCACCAGGCGATGCAGCAGCACGCCCACCGAGAACACATCCGCCCGCGCATCCACCGCCCCGGCCGCCCGCAGCTGCTCGGGCGCCATGTAGGCCGGGGTGCCCAGGATCGCCCCGGTGCGGGTCCGGGGCCCGTCACCCTCCGCGTCCGCCAGCACCTTGACGAGCCCGAAGTCGGTCACCCGAGGCATCAGCCGATCGTGGGCGATCTGCAGGAGGACGTTCCCCGGCTTCAGATCCCGGTGCACCATCCCCTGCCGATGCACCGCAGCCACCCCGGCCAGGATCCCCCGGGCAAGATCGTCCACCTGCTCCAGCGGCAGCGGTCGCGTGCCCATCCACTCCCGAAGCGTGGGCCCCTCGACGAACTCCATCACCAGGCCGGGCTGCCCCTGCACCGAGACGATGTCGTTGACCGACACCACGTTGGGATGACGCAGCGCGCCCTGGCTCCGCCCCTCCCGCAGCAGACGCCGCAAGAGGCGCCCCGAGGGTTCCCGCAGGACCTTCAGGGCGTGGAGGCTGCCGAGCTGGTTGTGGCGCACCAGGTAGACGGTCGCCATGGCCCCCGCGCCCAGGACGCGGAGGACCGTGAACCGCTCGACGACGCTGTGGGTTGCGAGCATCACCCGATCAGTGTGGACTACTTGTTCTTGTGACCACAGCTGGACGAGCCGGCCGCGGACTGGATGGCGTCCTTCTCGTCCTCGGTCAGCAGCCCGGCGTCCACGAAGTCCTCACCGGCATGCGAGACACACGAGACGTACTTTCCGTGGTTCTTCCAGGCGTCGCCGTCGATGTCCGCGTCGCAGGGGCAGAGGTCCGCCACCGAGCAGCCGTCCGCGTCTGTCACGTCGCCGCCGGCCGTGTCTGCGCAGGCGTCGTCGGCGTCGTCCACCCCGTCGCCGTCCGCGTCGGAGCTGTAGCAGGAGCCGTCGGCGCAGTCATCGCAGGCGTCCACGGCCGAGCTGGCGAAGACCTCGTAGCAGAGCAGATCGACCTGGTAGGCTTCATCGTTGTTCTCGCTGGCCACCCGGAGCGAGACGCCGCTGGAGGGATCGCTGTCGAAGGAGAAGCCGGTGGAGCCGCTCTCGGTGCCCCAGGTGCCGGCGACATCCGCGCCGTCGCAGGTGCGCTCCACGCTGAGATCGTAGTCGGTCGAGCCGCCGATCGACGGCAGGGCGCTGCCCACACCGCCGGTCGAGGTCAGGAAGGTCTCCTGGCCCCACGAGTAGGTGTCACCGCTGAAGTTGATCTGGTAGCCGATGAGGATCCCGCCGAAGTTATCCTGCGCCGCGACACCCGCCGCGCGATCGCCGAAGGCCACGACCACATCCAGATCGTCGTCTTCCTGCAGACGGGTGCGCGACAGGCTCGCCTCCACAGCCAGCCAGGAGTCAGAGGACAGCTCGCCGGCGTCGAACAGGGGGATCTCGATCAACGTGCCGTAGCCGGAGCTAGCTGCGAAGGTGAGGCTGTCGCCGTCCAGGGTGGGGGTCCGGGTGGGGAAGGAGACGCTGGCGTCGTCGTGCAGATCGGCGCCGGTGTAGCAGACCTGATCGGCCGCCGCGGGAGCCGCGAAGCCGAGGATGCTGATGGTGCAGAGCGCGCAGCGATGAGAGAAGGTCATGGTATTCCTCACGATTTGGGGGACGTGACGACAATCCGTCGTACGCTTCTCCACAAAGCAAGGGGCATGCCAGGGTTGGCCGGCATATAAACCACTGAAATCACGTAATCGTCAGACGTTCAGACCTTCCGTGCAACAGTACTGTACTGTTCGCTGGGGCACCTACGCAGCCTGTTCGAAGCGCCGCGGCGGCCGATCTCAGCTACAGCGGTACCATGCGCCTCATGATCCTGATCCTGGCAGCCTGCACCGACGACCCGGCCGTCCGCACCGCGGCGCCCGGCACATCGACGCCCTGGACGCTGCCCACCACCAGCACATCGTCTCCCTCTACAGGCGGCACCTTCGACACCGGCGACACCGGCGACACCGGCGGCACCCAGCCGGGGTGGACCGAGGGTCCGGCGCGCTATCCGGCCGATCGCATCCAGTCGCCGATCACGCCGTTCATCGCCGATCGGCTCGCGGCCGTCGTGGCGCTCGATCCCGGTCTGCGAGACGACGTGTTCATGAAGGTGGGGGCCTCCAGCACGGTCAGCGACAACACCCTGACCTGCTTCGCGGATGACGACTGGGACCTGGGCGCGCGCAGCGATCTTCTGGACACCCTGCAGTTCTTCCAGGCCGGCGACGCCGACGGCAGCACGCCGTTCGATCGCGACACCGAGGCCGCCGAGAGCGGGCGCACGGCGTCGTGGGCCATCAGCGGCGACCCCTCGCCGATCGAAGAGGAGATCGCCGCCATCGATCCCCAGCTCGCGGTGGTCCACTACGGCACCAACGACATGGGCATGGGCACGACGTACTCCAGCGCAATGCCCGGCTTCTACTCGGCGATGATGACGCTCGTCCGCGATCTGCTCGATCAGGGCATCGCGCCGGTGCTGACCGGCATCTCCCCCCGCGGCGACAGCGCCAACGCCGACCGCTGGGTCGCCACCTACAACGCGGTCATCCGCGGCATGGCCCAGGCGTGGCAGGTCCCGTTCATCGATCTGCAGCTCGCCACCGCCGATCTCGACGGCTACGGCCTGTCCGGCGATGGGCTTCATCTGGAGGCGTACAGCGGCGGGGCATGCATGCTCACCGAGGAGGGGCTGGAGCACGGCTACAACGTGCGCAACCTCATCGTGCTGGACGCGCTCGATCGCCTGCGCGCCGCCGCCGCCGACGATCCCCTGGATGACGCCGAGCCCCCCGCGCCTGGAGACGGCTCACCCGAAGATCCGTTCGAGATCACGTCGCTGCCGTGGTCCGACTACCGCGACACCGCAGAGTCAGATCATCGTCTCATCGATGAATACACGGGCTGCGACTACGACGCCGACGAGTCGGGGCCAGAGTACGTCTACCGGCTGGAGATCGCAGAGACCAAGCGCGTCCGGGCTGTCGTCCTGGATGAAGGCGACGTAGACATCGACGTCCACCTGCTCGATGAATCGATGACCGCCGCGGGGTGCCTGGAGCGCGACGACCGCGACCTCTCCGCTACATTGGAGCCCGGCGTCTATCACTTTGTGTTGGACACCTGGGTCAGCGACGGGGAGGAGATGTCGGGGGGCTATCTGTTCGCGGTGGTCACTTGTGATGACGATGATGACGACTGCGGTTGACGGGAGCTCTGCGGTTAACGGAGACACTACGACTGACGGAGACACTACGACTGACGGAGACACTGCCCCAGCGGATCGTCCCCCAGGTCCACGTCGTCCTTGAGCACCACCAGCCGACGCGCCAGCAGCGCCGCCTCCCGCCCGGCGATGATCTTGCCCGGCAGCGTCCGCGCCCCCCGCACGGCCACCCCAGCGGCGGCCTGGGGATCGGCCAGGATGTTCTCCAGCGAGCCCAGCGCCCCCAGCAGCGCGACGGCGGTCCTGGCTCCGATCCCGGGCACCCCGGCCACCCCGTCCGAGGCGTCGCCGACCAGCGACAGGTAGTCCGCCACCTGCTCCGGCTCGACCCCGAGCTTGCTCCGCACGGCGGCGCGATCGTACCGCCGCCCCCGGTGATCCTCCATCACGACCAGCGGCTCATCGCGCACCAGCTGAAACAGGTCCTTGTCGTTTGCGAGGATGCGGACCGGCAGCCCAGCGGCGACCGCCAGCCGCGTGAGCGTGGCCGAGCAGTCGTCGGCCTCGACCTGTCGGTTGCCGAACACCGGCACGCTGAGCTCGCGCGCCCCGGCCTCGAACCGCCGGAACTCGGTCACCAGGCCGGGTGGGGCCGGCTCGCGATGGGCCTTGTACGACGCGGCGATCTGCCGGCGGAACGTGTTGATCGAACGATCGACCACCACCGCGACGTGCGACGGACCGCGCATCGACCGTCGCAGCGCGCGAAGACCGACCCGCCAGGGCTCCGGAGCGTTGGCGAACCACGCCCGAATGACCACGGTGGTCCCATCGACGATCATCAGCTCAGCGGCCACCCCGACTCCCGCATGCCCGACTCGGGGCGCTCAGCCGCCCGTGGTGGCATCCGGGTCCATGCAGTGCCCCATCTCCTCGTGGCAGACCAGGCCATCGACGGCGCAGTCATCGAGGTCCTCCCAGCCCTCGTCGATGCACTCCTGCAAGACGTCGCCGTCGCACCGCGCCTCGCCGTCGGTGCAGGCCTCCTCGACCTCGTCTTCACAGGCAGCCAGAGCGAGCAGAATCATCAGAAAAGGCAGGCGCATGGTTCCTCCGCGCGGTTGATCCAGCTCAGGGTAACCGATACCGCGCGCAGCCCAGAGCGAATCCGACCAGCGCCGCCCCGCGCTCGGCGCTCTCTTCGATCAGCAGCGCGCGGTCGCGATCTCCGCAGCCCACGTGCCGCGCCCATGCCTCCCCTGCGCCGGTCCAGTAGGCGTCGGTGCCGTCGCAGATCCCGGCGCGAGGGCCGAGCACCGTGGAATCCGGGGACTCCGTGGGGCGGTGGCGTCCGAGCTTGCTGCGGATCTCCACGCGCTGCCACCCCCGGGCCTCGCAGAGCCCCTGCCACACCCGTGGATCGAGGGCCGCTCGGTGCGTCTCGTCGCCCTCCGGACCGAGGGCGTCCGCCGCAGACCGACCCACCGCGCGACCGACCCGATCGGCCCACCCCGGATCTACCTCCGCGATCACCGCGAGCTGGGGACCGACCTCTGTGGCCCGCTCGCGATCGCCAGCCAGCAGCCCCTTCGCCACCCCCACGCTGAGCAGCCACGCCTGGGCGTCATCCTGCGCCGCTGCGACCGCCCCGGGCAGCGACGGCCGCACCCCGTCGGCGTGGGAGCCGATCAACCCCAGACCCACCCGCCGGCCCAGCTCGTGCAGGTGGTCCATCCGGCAGTCCGGGAACGGATCGACGTGATCGTCCAGGAATGCCAGCGCCACCGACACGTCCTGCGGGCGGTCCTGGTTGCGTCGGTTCTTCTTGGGCGGATCCCCGAGCGGCACCGTGGGATCGGCCCAGCCGTCGTGCAGATACACGCGCAGGCCCACCGCCGACGTGCGCAGCTCGGTCCATGTAGAGACGCGCTGCGCCGTCCCGAAGCCGATCAGCCCCGCGAACAGCACCATCGCGAACACCCGCAATACAGGCTGCTGAATGGGCCACGCCACAGCCAGCGCCGCGCACCAGCCCAGCGTCGGCACCAGCGGGATGCGGTAGCGGAGGTTGAACGTTGGATCGGCGTAGATGTCCGGCTGGTTGTGCCACAGATCGTAGCGCACCACATAGGCGGCCAGCAGACCCACCAGGGCCAGCGGGCCGTACAGCGTCGCTCCCGCCCGAGCCGCCGCGCCCTGCCGCACCCGACGCAACACGCGGAACACACCGACCGCCGCCAGCACCCACAGCGCCGCCCACCACACGCCGGGCGCCCAGCCCGGCTCGCCGTAGTCGGACGCCGCCCACAGCCCGTCGCGCATATAGTCGCCGAACACAAAGTCCAGCAGCCGATCCGGCGGCGAGAGCTGGAGCTTCGTCCACCAGTGTACCGTGTCGGAGGTGACCTGCTCCCGGGATCCGTGGTACGCCCACCACGGCAGCATGCCGATCAACACACCCACCACCAAAAACGGCGCCCCCCAGCGCCAGGCCAACACAGCCATCAGACCCACAGCCGGCAGAGCGTGGGCGCTGATGTGGCCGAACCACATCCCCAGCCCGACGAACACGCCGGCCGCCGCGAACAGCAACGCACGGAGCGCCGCGCCGCGCCCCGCCGCCAGGGCCAACGCCGCCACCGCCGCCAGGGGGAACACCTCCGACTCGGCGTGGTTGCCCCAGCCAGTCAGCGTCAGGTCGCGGTAGTAGCCCGGGGCCGCCACATACACGGCCGCCATCGCCGCCGCCGCCCGCGGGCCCACGCCGTAGCCCACGAGGCCGACGGCCAGCGCCACGATGGTCAGGTGAAAGCCCAGCGGGATCAGCTTCCACACCAGCACCGTCGGTCCCAGCGCGTGGAACAGCGGGATGGACAGCACACCCTCGCCGGTACATCCGCCGCAGAAGCCGCGGTACTGCAGCTCGCGGAACATGTCCAGATGACCGCAAGCGAACATCATCCCGCCGCGAACATTGAACAGCTCCTCCCAGTGGGTCCGCGCCCACGGACCGAGGAACAGGTCGCCGGCCACCGACAGCAGCTCGATGATCAGCAAGAGGGCTGCGATCCGGGTCCAGCGGCGATCGGCATCCATACGCAGACCCTAACGCTGCAACAGCCAACTCAACTTCGCGAACACCACCAGCTCGTCCAGCTCGCCCCCATCCAGCGAAGAGAGCTGACTCGACCCCAGCCAGAACGCCGTGCCCACCTGCGGGTTCCACCCCACCAGCGCCGATGATGTCAGCACCGGCGTGTCGGTTGCGTCCGAGACGTCGGCGATCAGCCGCGTACCCCAGGCCCGCGTGATCTGACTGCTGAGCTTGCCCCGCACCGCGACGGCGGTGTCCAGCGCCGCGGCCGTGGGCTGGAAGCGCTGGTGGACGACGGAGACATCCAGCCGGTTGCGCGATCCCGGCCGGAGGGTGCCGCCGAACGAGACCCGCAGATCATCGGCGGGGACCAGCAGGGAGTAGTCGGCGACCTGGGCCCGGCTGACCATACAGCTCAGCCCGAGGACCCTGCCGAAGTCGCTGCGCCAGCCCGCCCGCCCCAGCCAGGTCGGGATGGCGACCCCGGACAGGGTGGACTGCCCGCCCGAGACCCGGGCGTCGATGTGGTGGACGCCCCCCCACTCCACCACGACGCCAGCGACGCCGTTCTGCTCGGCGTCGCCCTCGCGCTCGCGGGAGAAGCCGCCCGAGAGCCACGGCCGGACGGTGTCGATCGCGGCGGGCTCGAAGGTGTGATCGAGCAGCGCGCTGCCGGAGGTGACGCCGCTGCGGGTGAGGAAGCCCATCTCGTTGCGGAAGTCGGGCCCGATCTCGGTGGCGCTCAGCGAAAACCCGGTGCCCTCCCCAGACGCCCGGCGGATCGCGACCGTGCCCATCCCGCCGCCGGGCATGCCGGTGGTCAGCGAGCCGGCGCCCGCGCCGCCGACGGTCCAGCGACCACCGAGCGGCACGTCCAGATCGAGGGCCATCACGCTGTTGGTGCTGCCCGAGCCGTCCAGCAGTCGCTTGTCCGCCACCGTGACGCCGACCGCCCCGCCACGCCCGACGTCGTGGCTCAACCGCATGAAGACGTCGTCGGCCCAGGCCTCGCCGATCTCGTCGCTGGAAAAGCCGGCGGTGCCGTCGCTGTTGGCCGTGCCGGCGGGGTTGCGATCGAGGGCCTGGAGCGCGCCGATGGTCCACGGCCCCGCCCGACCCGAGACCTTGACGCCGGTGAGTGGATCGACGATCGAGCGGGTGTACATCGTGCCCAGCTCGTCGGTGAAGGCGTCGACGCCGTCGAGGAAGAACGGCCGGCGCTCGGGGTAGTAGAACGCGAAGCGCTGGTTGAGGTTGATCTGCGTGGCGTCGCTCTCGACCTGCGAGAAGTCGGGGTTGATCGCCAGGGCCAGCCCGAGCTGGGAGGTGAGCCCCTGCCGCAGATCGAGCCCGGGCCGGATCGCCTCGTGCCAGAGGTCGAAGCCGCTCCAGGTGTCGTCCGCCCACGACTGCCCGACCGCGAGCGTGGGCTGGATCTCGAGGCCCGCGCCCCGCTCCGGCGGTCGCACGCCCTCGAGCGGCGTGCCCTGCGACAGGAACACCGGGTGGTTCCGCGCCAGCCTGGGGTGGCTGAAGTAGGTGCCGTCGGCGGGGATCTTGCGGATGAGGATCACCGACCAGGTCTGCTCTCCGCCGCCCCGGGGGAAGCGCAGCGAGCGGAAGGGGATGGCGATCTCCAGGTCGTAGCCGTCGTCCACCACCCGGCCGACCGACTCCAGGCGGGTGTCCCACGACACGCTCCACTGCCCGCCGCCGATGCGGAAGTCCTGCTGGATGCCCAGCGGGTTGAACCAGAAGGCGTACCCCTCCTGGGCCTCCCCGAACGCGTCGATCACCACCGCGATCTGATCGTCGGCGTTGATGTCCTCCCGGGGGCTGACGCGGGCCCGCACCGGCGGGACCTGTCCCCGCACCCGCACGCCGACGTACAGGTTGTCGGCGTCTTGCAGGAAGCGCACCTCGGTGGTGCCCGCGGGAGGGCCGCCGTCGGTGGGCTCGTAGCGCAGGAAGTCGGTGACGGGCACGGCGCGGCCCCAGTCCGCCTCGTCGAGCCGCCCGTCGACGCCGATCACCCCCTCCGCCTGCTGGACGGCGCCCGCGGCCATGGCCGGAGCGAGCAGGAGGTGCGTGAGCAGGGACAACGGAGTCGTCTCCAGGAACGGGCAGGGCCCCGATTCTACAGATCCACCCCCGACCGCGCTGAACGGGGATCCCGACTCCCGGCCGGACCGGAGCTTGTTAGTCCCGTTCGCACGGGTGCACGGGCTGTGGGGGGTGGCAGATGAACACCGACGTCGGCGAGCGGCAGCAGAACATCCAGCTCACGCGGGTGCCCGCCGCCGGACGCGCCCAGCCGGATCTCCACATCTCCGCCTCGCCCGATCTCCGCCTGTACCTGCCCAAGGAGCCGGCCGGTCCCGTGCTCGTCTCCGACCTCACGGTCCAGATCCCTCCAGATGCCTCCGTGACCGTGCGACACGCCGAGCGCGGCATCGATCTGCAGAGCTTCCCCACCGAGCTGACCCTGGGAGATCTCGACGCGGGCCCCGCGCGCCTGACCATCCACCTCCACAAGCCCGGCATCGTCCCCGCCACCACGACGGTGCTGGCGTGGGGAGACGTGCTGGTGTGGCGCGCCAGCCCGGCCCTGTCGCTCCCCGACGTCGGCGCCAGCGGGGTAGCGGCCTGCATGTGGCGTCGCCCCGACGGCGCGCGCCTCATCGCCCTCCGCGCCTCCGGTCGCATCGGCCTGCGCTGGGAAGGACGCTGGGGCACCCATCACCAGGCCGAGCAGATCCTGGTCCGCATCCCTGACGCCTGCTTCGGACGCCTGTACGTCCCCACCACCGGCGCAGCCAGCCAGCACGATCTGGGAGACGCCGAGGCCGGCGCGCCGCCGCTGTGGTTCCCGTACCCCGACGGTCCTCCGTCCGGCCCCCTCCAGATCCGCTTCTTCTCCGAGGCGCGCAAGACCCTCGAGGCCTGCGTCGACGTCTCGCTGCTCCGCGTGACCCCCGCCGCGCCCGAAACGCCGCCGGAACCCCTGGCTCCCGAAACCCCGGCACCCACGACCCTGCCGCCCGCCAACCCGGCCCCGCTCGAGCCGATCCGCCTGCCCACCGACGTCGATGAGCAGGCCACAGAGGTCCTCGGCGCGTCGCTCCCTCCCGAGGTCCAGTCGCCGGCCACCTGGAAGTTCAGCGGCGAGGTCGTCCACCCCTCCGCCCCGGAGGACCCCACCACCGCCGTGCAGCCCGCCGCCGATCCCGAGCCCACGCTGGTGCCCCCGGAGTCACCCCTCGAGCCAGCGCCCGACGCAGCCGACACCGCGCGGCTCGCTGCGCTGCTCGTCGCCCAGCAGGCACGCAGCGACGAGCAGTCCAACCGCCTCACCGCGCTGACCGCGCAGCTCGCCCGACAGGAGGCCCGCCTCACCGCGCTGGAGGCGAGCCGCGAGCCCAACCCCGCCAACGCCCTGCTGCTCTCTCAGCTCGATCAGCTCATCGCGCAGCTCTCCGCGCGCCGCCCCGAGCCAGACGATCCGGCCTCCCTCCAGGCGCTGAGCGAGGCGCTGCAGCAGCTCTGCCTGCATCTGGCCCACGCCGAGCCCGCGATGGTCACCGACGCCGAGCAGCTCAGCCGCGCCGCCGCCGCCGCCGCCCGCGGCGACGCCCCGTTCCAGGGCGCCCGGAAGCTGCTGGAGGCCGGAGAGGCCGCCGCCGCCGTCGCTTCGATGCGCAGCCGGCTCAAGGAGGGCGGCGCCGCGGCCCTGACGCTGGAGCGGCTGAGCGCCCGGCTCCAGCACCTCGTGGGCGCGATCTGGCCGCTGTCCACCTTCGAGGCGCTGCGGCCCGACATCGCGTCCACGCTGTGGACGGTGGGGTTGGAGCTGATCGAGCCGACCCTCGGGGCGAGCTGGCGACCGTGGGAACAGGACGTCCTCGATCGGCGCGACGGCCCGGCCGACACCGTGCTGGAGGTCCACCGTCCGGGCTTCCGCCGCGGCGGCAAGGTTGCGGTGAAGGCCGAGGTGACGCTCGGCGAGACGGCGACCGCCGAGCACCACTAGTACCTCGTCACAGGGATTCTGACGTGTTCTCGCTTGCTCCCGCTCCGCTGACCGGCGCTTCACCCCCTCGGGATATTCCCGATATGCCCTCGGGTTCTCGTCACCAGTCAGCGAACCGGGCGCGGCGCGATCTACCTGTCATCTTCACTGTGACGAGGTACTAGCGCAGGAGACCCAGCGCCACCACGCGCGCCTCCGCGTCGTCTTCAGACAGCCCCGGCTTGAACGCCAGCTCCCGGATCTCGTCCTCGGTGATCGGGGGCGTGATGTCCTGCGTATTGCAGGTCACCTCAGGGGCCGAGGTCGCGGCGTTCAGCAGGGCCTCCGCATGCCCCATGTAGGTCCCCAGGGCGTGATCCGGCAGCCCCTGGACGCGGTGGTACGGCACCGTCACCGCGTCGATCAGCTCCGCGGCGGATCGCTCCGCCCACCACACCTCAGGAGCGCCCGCCTCCGCCGCCATCTCCTCCAGGCGCCCGCGGGTGAACTCGTCGGCGTGGGCCAGATCGACGGTGAGCTGACCGGGGCCCTCGATGTCCACCCACCCGACCGGCCGCAGATCGCCGTTGCGGGCCAGAGCGCCCGCGGCGAGCGAGATCCCGAACGACTTCGAGATGACCACCACCGCGTCGGGCGACACCCCACCCAGCCCGGCGGCCCAGCGAAAGACCGACGCGGCGTCGGCCTGGGCGGTGGGACCGTTGGCGTTCTCGGCGCCTTCGCTATCCCCCCGTCCCCGCGGATCCCAGGCGACCACCGTGAGCCCTTGATCCACGAGAGCATCGGCCAGCTCACTGTCCAGCAGCTCCAATCCAGACTCGAACCCCGGGGGGGTGAGGACCACCGCGCCCGCGCAGCCGTCCCGGCTGGTGGACCGCGCAGCCACGGCGATCTGTGCGCCGTCGGACATGACGAGCACCACGTCGGACCGCCGCCCCATCCCCGCGCCGGACGAAGGCGCTGCGGCGATGCAGCCGTTCGCAGGCCAGGTGGCGGGCGCCATCTCCGGAGCGGTTAAGCAACCCGTGAGCGCCGCCCCGACCACGGAAGCGCGCAGAGGAGGCGAGATCCGGACCGCCCCACCCCTACCCACGTTGCCTCCACGGTATCGTCTCTGGCCCAGCCCCGATCGCGCCATGCTGGGCCAGGGCGGCGCCAGCGTGGTCTGGCGCGTCCAGGACCAGGCGCTGGGTATCCTGGTGGCCCTGAAGATACTGCGCAACCAGGGCTCTCGCTTCAACACCCGCCTGGAGCGCGAGGCGGTGCTGGCCTCCCGGGTCGTGCACCCCAACGTGATCCCCCTGCACGACGTCGGCACCACGCCCGACAACTATCCCTTCCTGGCCTTCGCCCTGGCCTCCGACGGCAGCATGCTCGATCTGGCCGCCGTGCCGCCCAGGTGGCCCGAGCTGATGCGCCTGATCATCGAGCTGCTGCGCTCCCTGGCGGCCCTCCACGCCCGCGGGATCCTCCACCTCGACGTCAAGCTCTCCAACCTGTTGCTCCACCGCTCCAGCCCCCGACGGCGCTCGCTGTGGCTGGCCGACCTCGGCGTGGCGCGCGCCCGCTGGGGCGACGAAGAAGACAGCAACAAGGTCGTCGGCACCGTCAGCTACATGGCGCCAGAGCGACTCACCGGGCAGTTCCACCTGTGGTGCCCGTCCACCGACCTGTTCAGCGTGGGCGCGGTGGTGTACCGCCTGCTGTGCGGCAGCCTGCCCTACCCCGCCCGCGATCCCACCCAGGCGCTGTCGCAGCGGCAGCGGCCGCCGAGCCGCCTCAAGATCCGCTCCGGCTACAGCGTCCCGCCCGGCCTCGACAACGTCGTGCTCCCCATGCTGGAGCCGCAGTACAACGGCCGCTTCGATCTCTCTGCCGATGTCATCCGCGCGCTGGAGGCCCTGCCCGGCCTCGCCCCGGACGAGACCTCCAGCCGCCAGTCCGCCCCGCCGGTCATCCGGCGCCGACCGCTCTCCATCCCGCAGGTGCCGCGCTGGCACCGGCCCGACGCCGTCCCGCCCCCGGAGCGGCTGTTCCACGTTCACCTGCCGCGCCGGGTGCCGCAGACCCCGGCGCTCCTCATGCACCGGGAGATCCCCCTCATCGGCCGGCAGGCCGAGTTCGATCGCCTGTGGGCCATCGCCCGGCGGGTCATCGGCTCAGGGCGCCCCCAGCTCGTCGAGATCTCCGGGCCCTGGGGCGCCGGACGCAGCCGCCTGGTGCGCGAGTTCACGCAGGTCGTCGAACAGACCGGCTTCAGCGAAGGCGTTCGCCTGGATTACAGCGTGGCCGAGGGGCCGGGCTTCGGCCTCCGCGGCGCCTGGGGGCGGGTCGCCCCGGTGGGCTCCAAGCGCGATCACTACCTCTCCGAGGTCGCCACCATGCTGGCGCGCGATCGCGGCGCGCCGGTCTCCGACTGCATCGCCGACGCCCAGGCACTCTGCGCCTGGACCGCCCCCGAAGGCGGCGCGCCCCCGCCGGAGAACCGCGCCGCGCCGCGCGCCCTGCTGGTCGAGCACCTGGAGCGCCGCGCGTGGCGTGGGCTGTCCTGGCTGTGGCTGGAAGATGCCCACCTCGCCGACGAAAACGACGACTGCTGGGCGATTCTGGAGTTCGTCCTCCAGCGCGACATCCCGGTGATGGTGATGATCACCTCCCGGGCAGACGCGGTCTCGCCGTCTCTCATGGAGCTGCGGGCGCGGCACCACGACACCATCGAGCGCGTCGAGCTGCATCCGCTCTCCGCCGAGGACTCCCAGAACCTCGTGCAGGTGCACCTGCCGCTGGAGGCCTCACTCTCCGCACAGCTGGCGCGACACGCCGCGGGCAACCCCCGCACCATCCGCGAGCTGCTCCAGCACTGGGTCCGCAGCGGCCAGCTGGTCGAGAAAGAAGACACCGAGCGCAGCGTCCGACTGTGGACGCTCAGCGGCTCGGCCCCCCCGATGCCCCGCAACCGCCGCGCTTTCGCGCGCGAGCGACTGTCGTCGCTGGGGGGAGACACCGAGCTGCACCGCGCGCTCCTCATCCTGGCGCTGGCCGGCGGCGGCGCCCCCGCCCAGGTGGCGCAGCGGGTGGCCGGAGAGGCCCTCGATCGACTGATCGTCGACGGCTTCGTCGACGTGGAGCGGGGTACGCTCGCCCCGGTTCCGCCGGAGCTGCTCGACGTCGTGCTGGAGGAGCATCGCGGAGATCGCGCGCTCCGGCGCCAGATCCACCGCGCGCTGGCGACCTCCTGGCGCGCCGAGGGCGACAGCCCCGAGGTGCAGGGACGCATCGGCCGCCACCTGCTGGCCGGCGGTCGGCCGGCAGAGGCGCTACGACCGCTCGCGCTGGCGCTCCAGGGGCTCCGCTACACCCTCCCGGTTCCCGCCCTCATCGAGCTGGCCGAGCGCACCCTCCGCGCCATCCGCGACACCGCCGGGTCTCGCCACCCGGGATGGATCCGCGCCAACGAGGCCCTGCTCAACGCCCAGTGGCGCGAGAACCTCGATCCCGTCGTAGAGCCCTCCAAAGAAGACGACGCGCGGGCCAGCCGACTCGACATCGATCAGCACGTGCGGGTCACCTGCGCGCAGATCTACCGCCTGCCCGGGGGGCACCCCAGCGCCGCGCGGCTGCTCGACGACGTCTCCCACCACCGTCCGCGGATGTCCGCGCCGCTGCGCGCGGTCTTCTTCGGCACCCAGGCCCTCGTCCGAGCCCAGAACCTCGATCTCGATGGCGCCCTCGCGGGCATCTACGAGTCGCTGGCCTGCCGCCCCGACCCCGAAGCAGAGTGCCGTGTCCGGCTGCTCAAGGCCCGCTTGCTGTCGCTGATCGACCCCATGATCTCCTGGCACGAGGCGCTGCGCACGGTCGAGCTGGCGCGCGGACACGGTCTGCTGCGGTACGAGGTGCTCGCCTGGGGTCTCGCCGCCGACAAATTCACGGTGTCTGGTCGCGCGAACGCTGCGGTAGCGCAGCTCCGCTCCGGCATCGCTCGGCTGGAGGCGCACGGTGAGAGACGCGCCGCCGCCGAGGCCCGACTGCACCTCGGCACCGCATACCGGGCCGCCGGCCGACTGGATGAAGCCGCCGCCGTCTGGCGGGCGTCCATCGACGCCCCGGTCTCGTGGGCCACGGTCCCGCTGACCGCCCGGGAGATGCTCGCTGTCCTGGCCGCCATGCGCGCAGACCCGAAGGGGATCCTCGCGCTCAAGCCCGGACCTGCCGTGCGGCTGTACACCGAGCGAGCCTCGGCCTGGCAGCTCCTCATCTCGCTGGCCGAGCTGCTGCGCGGCGGCAGCGTCGAGGTCTCCGAGCATGCCCTGCTCGATGCCCCCCTGCTGGGCGGCGACGGCATCTTCCTGGGTCGCGCCATCGCGCTCACGCTGCAGGCCAGCGGACGCGCCAGGGCGGCCGAGAACGCCGACCGCACGCTCCAGGTCGCATGCCGGGATCTGAGCATCGACGCCGACGCCACCGACATGCGGGGGTTTGAGGCGCTCCTGCGCCGTTAGCGCAGCGACTCCAGCGCCTCGAGACGCGCCTCCAGCTCTGCCACCCGCGCCTCGGCCTTCAACAGCCGCCTCCACAGGTCGGGCAGCCGCCGCAGCACCGCCCACATCCGGAGAGCTTCACGGATGGGCTGGGCCGGTGCGCCCAGCATGGTCTGTCCCGGCGGAACGTCGCGATGAACGCCGGTGCGAGCACCCAGGCGGGCGCCCCGACCGATCCGCGTGTGATCCGAGACCCCGACCTGACCACCCATCGCCACGGCATCGCCGACATCCACGCTGCCGGACAGCCCGGTCTGGGCGGCGATGATCACCGCCCGACCGAGCGTGTTGTTGTGGCCGATCTGTACCAGGTTGTCGATCTTGCTGTCGGCGCCGACCACGGTGGTATCGAGAAAGGCGCGATCGACGCAGGTGTTGGCGCCGATCTCGACGCGGTCGTCGATCTGCACCGTGCCGATCTGCGGCACCTTGAGCGGCCCGGTTCGGGTGGGGTGGTACGAGAAGCCATCCGCCCCCAGCACCGCGCCGGCATGCACCCGGCAGTCGGCCCCCACCACAGTGCCCGGGTAGAGGACCGCGTTCGGAAAGATCACGGCCCGCGGGCCGACCCGGCAGTCGGCGCCGATGTACGCGCCGGGATGGACCACTGCGTCGGGCGCGATCTCGGCCGAGGAGTGTACGAAGGCCCCGGGCTGAACCCCGCCGGGATGGATCTCCGGGAACAGCGCCGCCAACACCTGCACGAACGCCGCCTTCGGATCCGGGACGACGACGACAGAGTGATCGGAATGCGGATCCGCCGCGAGCAGCACGCCAGCCGCACAGTCCTCGGGCGGCACGCCCAGCGTAAACGCCAGATCATCCGGGCCGGCTACGGACAGCGGAGCCACGCCCCGGAGGGGCCGATCGGGCCCGTGCAAGGCACCGGAGACACGCCGAGCGATCTCGGCGGCGGTAATAGAGATGGATCGAGGACTAAGACGCATCTCTCACCAAGGGGGAGCGCTGGAATAGCACAGGGCTGACAGCCCAAAAATACAGTGACTCTGAATATGGCTAAGAGCGGGTTGAATCAGGCAGTCGTCCCCGCGCGTCCACGAGAGCCGGGACCACGGAGCCGCGAGTCCACGGTTTCGCGAGTCCTCGAAACCACGAACCACGGTTCTGCGGCTCCACGATCCGCGATCCACGAAAGAGCGTTGGTGGCCGTCTTGGAGCGGACTCGGCACTCCGGGTGCCTTCTGCCGCCACGACCCACATAGATCGTGATCCGAGGATCGCCATCGCTCCTCGCTGCACTCGCGGGGAGACGCGGATCGCGGGATCGTGGTCACGCGAGATCGTGAAGTCGTGAGACCGCGAATTCGAGGGTCCGCGGCTCCGTGAGATCGGGGGCCAGCTCGTGGACACGCGCAGACAACCGATCCAGACCCGTTTTAGCCGTATTCAGCGCCACTGCTTAAAAAGCCATAAAGTTGGGGCGAGCGCCGGGACGGCGCGGGGGGGCTGACAGTCCTTAAAAAACCAGAAGTTGGGGGGAGCGCCGGCACCCCCCCGGGGGGCGTACAGGCCGCCC
>CAYXGP010000044.1:0-44059 GCA_964464515.1 uncultured Enterobacterales bacterium | reverse complement strand
ACGCGGGGCCGCCCTGACGCCGATCATGGGAGACTTCTTTCCCTGGAGCGGCCTTACTTGAACACCTCGCCGATGTCATCCTGGAAACACTGCCAGCGATGGTCTTCGTCAAGGACGCCGGCGACCTCCGCTCTGTCCGCTTCAACCGCGGCGGTGAGGAGCTGCGGGGGATGAATCGGGCGGCTCCGGTCATCAGACCGGCCAGGAGCCGGCCCGATGACCGGAGCGCCTCTCCCGGGGGGGGGGCCCAGATTCTCCTGTCGGGACGTGGGTTCCCCGCGTCCTGTACGGCCCCCTGTCCGGCAACGACCCGGCAGCGGCGTGCTGCTGATGTCCGACTGCACCAATGAGCCCTCTCTGCACGATTGGGCACGCGGCGGGGGCGATGGGACCGTTCACGCCCGACAGGCTCGCGCGATGCGGTTCGAGAGGTGCCGGCCGCGAACCGGCGGCGAGCCTGGCGTCCCGAGCCAGCGTCGCGACCCGGATCTGCTAGCCTGCGCGTTTTTTCTTCGCCAGCGTGAGGATCAACGCGACCCCGAAGCCACCCGCGCAGCCGGACGCTATCGAGCTGGTGAAGAACGCCACACCCATCTGCTCGCGGAGCGCCACGCCCAGGAGCTGGAAGCCGATGCTGAACACCAGCAAGATGACGATGACCTGCCACAGCGGCAGCGGGTGGTAGAATTTCCAGGAGGGCGGTGCGGGATCGGACATGGGGCAGCTCCGGATTTCATCGCGTTCGTCCGAACTATAACGGCTACCCAACCATGAGGGCTGGTCGGCGGCTGCGTGCCCCCGAGGCGACGCTACCCGTCCGGCAGCGCCGCCAGCGCCGCGGCCTGTCCCCGAAGCGTCTCGGCGTTGGCGGAGGCGATACCCCGAAAGCCGGTAGAGACGCGGGGGTGCCCTGCGACCTGCTCCCAGAATCCGGTAGCCGCGGCGTGTACACTGCGCGCGATGTCTTCGTCTGCGAGCCGGGGGAGGGGCGGCGCGAACACATGGGGCGTGACCTCGCTGTGTCTCGGCATATAGGCCATGGGCAGCATGTCGTAACAAGGCGCGAGCCCCGTCACGCGGGTGCCGCTGAGAGTAAACGAGAGGTTTCCGAAGTGCATGTCCGTATTGGCGATGAGGTGACCAAAGCGCTCCCGCCACCGAACCGTCCGCGCCAGCTCGGGTGGGACCACACCGGCCCGCGCGAGCATCTCGCAGGACTCCGACCATGACCTCTGCTCGCTGCCGACGAACTCGGCGTCGAGCGCCATCAGATCGACCTGGCCGAGCCGGCCGCCCTCCGGTGTCCGATCGAAGCGCTCCACCTCCAGGAAGACCCGACCGCCCGCTGCCAGGATCTCCGAGGACGCGCTGCGATGCCCGCAGGCCGCCAGCACCTGATGCGCGACGTGCTCGACCACCAGCAGATCGGCGATGCGCTGGCTGACGGCGTCTGCCAGCGGCGGCGAGAACTTCACCAGCACCGGCTTCACCAGCACAGACTTCACCAGCGCGGGCTTCGGCCCGGAGCGGACCCGGATCGCCATGAACTTCGGCTGCTCCCCAGCGGCTGACGAGCCGACAGGCCCGAGTCGGAGGACGTCGCCAGCGATGGCGGTGTAGCGCGTCCGCCGGGCGCTGTTCTCGATGCCCGGCCTCGGCGCGAGTCGCCGCTCGATGAACCGCTGCATCGCGCGGTCGCCGACGATCAGCGCGCCGGTGAGGTCCGCGCCGACAGTGCAGGCGAACCGCAGCGCGTGATCGCCGGTCCAGCGCTGGATGTCCGGAGGCAATCCAAGCTCCGGGTGGCGACGCGGCGCCATCCGACCCAGGAAGCCGGTCGGATAAACGCTGGACAGGAACCAGGGGACGTCGGGCGTGAAGCCACTATCAGCGTCTTCACATCGGCTCTCGATGTAGAACCCCCGCGTTCCGATAGGTTGCAATTCTACCAGTCGGCGGGTGCCGCCATCGGGGCGCACCTCGATCACCGGAATGGGGGAGGGGACGCCGTCGATGGTTCGGCGCAGCGCATATCGGGTGGCCCGCGCTCGCCCGACACGCAGCACGCGGTCTCCAAGCCGACGCACCAGTCGCGAGAAGGTGGGCTGGCTGATCCCGAGGCGCTGGCACACCTCGCGGGAGCCTGCGACCTCCATCTCGCGGAGGATCGACGCCAGCTTGTCCGCGCTCATCTGCATTCCGGTAGAGCTGAGAATGATTACGTGAATAGATATCAGCCACTATATATCCTGGCAATTTCGATCTTCGACCTGTTCTCCGATTGGATTCACGGCTTGTGGAAGGCTCCTTCGTGGCGCGCCGAGGTTCTTCATGTCGTCATGTGTGCGAGGAAGTGATCGGCGTCGAAGGCCAACCCATCGTAGGTCGGATCGATCCCCGCAAACCAGGCCCGGACACGAAACCCGTATGTGTATGTAGCCGGCTCACCGCCTCTGGAAGAGATGCTGAAACGAGCGGCCCGCCCCGACTCAACCAACGAAAAAGTGGCGGTCGTGGAGGGAGAGTCGAGATCCCACGAGTAAGCGCCGGCACGCAGCACCCTGGGTGAAGCGAAGAGCTTGTAGAACAAGACCGGTCCGGACTCCCGAGTCTTCTCTATCGAACCCGTGCCGACCGCGGGGCGCCGTCGAACCAGCCGCAGCCCTCTGCGGTAGCGCGACGACTCGGACTCTACTTCGTAGGACATCCACACCGAGGTCCATGAGTCGAGGTGAATCATGTGGCAGGTAAGGCCGTCCCAGGAAAAGAACGTTCCAATGATCGGCGTGGAGGCACGAGCCCAGTGGCTCGCCTCGGTCGAAGCCGTATCTGGATACTTCGAGAGCGTGGCGAGTTGCTGGGCGAAGTGCATCCGCGTCGAGGGGGAAAGGTCATTTTCTGGGACGGCCTAACGCGAGCTACTCCGCGTCGGGGTACTCCCCGAGATTCTTAACCCACTGTTGCAGCAGCTTCGTGCGTTCCGTGCGGTCCTCCGGGAGCTGGATCGGTCGACCGCGCGTATCTGCGACGAAACCGACCACCCCGCCGCGCACTTTTCCGCTCCACGCCTTGCCCGGCCCGGCGCCCAGATCCAACGTGCTCTGCAAGGGTGTGATCTCGCCCGAAGCGAACGTGCCGTCCGGCACCGGCCACAGCCGAAGCTCGCCAGCGTTCAGCGTCTCGTCGATTCGACTGCCATCCTCCAGCGCGAGGGAGATCTTCACCGCCGGCTTGTCAGCATTCAGCGCGCCGATGGGGGCGGCGCATGTGCCCAGGTAGATGATGCAGTCCTTCTCGAAGACCTCGGCTGCGGCCTGCTCGTCCACCGTAGACAGCACGCCCAGGTGCGGCATCATGAAGATTGAGTCGACGGCGAGCTGGGTCATTCCCTCGGGCGCGAACGCGTCGATCATCATCCTCATCGACTGGCAGCGCCGCGGCGCGTGACTCAGCACCCCACCCGATCCGACGACGAGATCGAGCGTCATCATCTGGACCAGCGACTCATCGCCGCTCTGCCGAAATGCATCGGCGATCGTGCGCTGTTTCTGCACACCCTTGAGTCCGACCGCGAACGCCTTGTGCTGAATGAACGCGAGCCGCAGCGCCTCGCGGGCGATGGCCTGCTCGATCTGGAGCTCTTCGAGCGTCTGGGGGATGGTGGTCGGCCGGATCATCTTGTTGCCGATCCGGTTGCGCAGATCCTTCTCGTCGATGTCGAGCGGCACCCAGCGCAGCACGTTGGGCATGCCGGCCTCGGCCAGCACGTTGGAGACCGAATAGCTCATGCCGAGGTTGGCAGAGACGGTGCGGTTGAACGCCTCGTCGAACACCGAGAAGACATCCGTCGTGGCCCCCCCGATGTCGACGCCCAGGATGTTGATGCCCTGCCGCCGGGCGATGGTCTGCATGATCAGGCCGACCGCGCCGGGCGTGGGCATGATCGGCGCGTCCGTCCAGCCCATCAGCTTGTCGTAGCCGGGAGCCTGGGCCATGACGTGCTCCATGAACAGGTCATGGATCTTGTCGCGGGCCGGGCCGAGGTTCTCCCTCTCCATCTGTGGTCGGACGTTCTCGATGATCTCCAGGGCGCAGATCGCTTCCAGAAGCGCCGTGATGTCATCATGCACGTCGGTATTGCCGGCGAAGATGATCGGCAGGTTGAAGCCGCCGCCCAGCCGCGTGCGGGGTCGCGCAGCGCGGATGCGCTCCGCCAATGTCACCACGTGCTTGCGGGTGCCACCGTCGACGCCACCCGCAAGCAGGATCATGTCGGGCCGGAGCTGGCGTATCCGCTCGATCTGCTCGTGCGCGGGGCGCTTGTCGTTGCTGGCGAACGTGTCCATCACGATGGCGCCAGCGCCGAGCGCCGCGCGCATGGCGGACTCAGCCGTCATCGAGCGGACCACGCCGCCGACGACGACCTGCAGCCCGCCGCCCGCGGAGCTGGTGGAGATGTAGGCGTCCACGCCCACCTCGCCGCGCTCGGGCGTGAGGATCCCCGAGCCGTCGTCGGCGACCAGCTTGCGGCCGGACAGCTCAGCGATCTCCATCGCGGCGTTGAGAACCCCGCGCGTGACATCCTCGAACGGGGCCTCCACGGTGGTAGGCGCCTCGCCGCGCCAGGTCTGTCGGTAGACACCGTCGACCTTCTCGATGAGGATGGCCTTGGTGGTCGTGCTTCCGCAGTCCGTAGCCAGCACGCTGCGCAGCTCGCGGCGCTCGGTCATGATCCCGCCTCTGGGAGCCGTTGCTTGGGGGGTCGACCCGAGATCGGGCGACATCGCGCGGCAGTCTATCACCTCTTATGATGCCGCAGTACGCCTGACTCTCAGGTTCCCTGACTTCCAGGTCCCCAACCGGAGAACAGAGAACGCCATGCCGGCACCGCTGCTCATCGCCCTGCTCCCGCTGCACCCCGCTGCCCACAGCGCGAAGCTCGACAAGTCCACCGAGGCGTCGATGATGGCCGGGCGGACCTACTTCCTCGAAGCCGCGCGGGACCTCTGCCAGGACGATCGTCTGTCGTTCGTGCGCGACAACAACGGCGGCATCGTCATCCAGGACGGCCGCCTGCCCCTGGAGCTGTCGCTCATCCCCAAGCTGCCGGAGTGTGTCGTCCGCGCCGCCGCGGCCACGTTTCCGGCGGGCGATCTGCCGCGGCTGGTGTGCCCCGGTGGGCTGGTTGCGGAGGGCGCGAGCTTCTCCGTCGATCCCCACTGCATGGTGTTTGCCCAGGAGTGGCAGCGCCCGCACATGGGCCTGTACCGCGACGGCCTCCTCAGCGGCCTGCGCAGCAACCTCCGCGACGACGGGCTGGTGGTTCGCGCCGTCCACTGCGGTCCGCAGGGGCGCTGCATGGTCAAGGCCGACCGCGACATCCCCCTCGACGTCGACGTCACCTCGAAGGTCGCCCCCGATCTCAAGTGTACGGTCAAGACCAGCGGCCTGGCCGACTGGACCGAGCTTCACTGCACCGGCATCGTCGGCGCTGGACAGGCGGGATTCGCCGCGCTGACCGACAGCACGGATCTCATCAACCTGGGGCAGCAGACCGCCCCCACGAAGACCGAGACCGGCGCCACCGGCTGCGATCGCGCCGCCGCAGCGCTCGACGCCATGCTCGCCGCGGCCACCACCGGCGCGACGTCCGGCGCGAAGGCCGCATTTTCTGAGGGTGTGTCCTCGTCTGCCGGCGGTGAGGAGGGGCGCAGCGAGTACTTCGAGGTCGCGTTCTCGGTGAAGGGCTGCGCGGCGAAGTTCGACTACTATCTCTCACTGAGCATGACCCGCGAAGACGGGCAGCTCGGCGCGAATTTCTCCAACTGCGGGGAGTTCCTGCCCCAGAACCCGGAGATGTCGGCGCTGGCGCTGTCGTGCGATGCGTTCACGACTGCCTTCGATCGCGCCTACTCAGACGCCGTGGCCTTCCCCGGCGAGCGCCTGGTCGATCCGCTCGCGGAGTAGCTCTCCGCTGGAGGAGCCACCCTCCGCCGGGAAGAGGCCGCGGCCCGAATCCTGGCGGTGTCCGCGAGCGCCCATCAGATCGTGGCTCGTTCAGTACGAGACGAGCGTAAAGAAGAAACACATCTCCTCGTCTGTGCGCTCGCCATAGTATGTGGTCACGTCCTCTGCGCCGTCCCATGTACACTCGAAGTCGACCGACGAACCATAGGGGAACGACACCGGGTCCGGCCACATGTACGTGAGCTGGTTGTTGAAGTCATAGGTCCCCTCGACCAGACATGTCTCAGCGCCGTCCTCCTGCAGAGTCATGCTGTAGCTCCTCCCGAGCTCGTGCATGTGCGGGAAGACGCCGTGCAGCGTGATGTCGAGGTATTCGTTCTCGAACGTTCCACCGTCGGAGTAGCCCTCGGCGCCGGCGGGGATGGCGAAGTCACCGATCCCCAGGGGGGCCATCCGAACCACCGTATCGACGCTATCCGTCGTGCGGAACGCATAGCCGCTCTGGTCGGACCCGGGATCCCCCGAGTCGAAGTAGTGCATCTGGATGACGAACACATGATCCGGCGCCAGGTGCATCCCGTGCCCCTCGGGGAACTCGATCGGCATCATCCCGGGAGCCCATGCGGCTAGCATGTCATCGACCTCTGCGCCGCTACCATCGATGCAGTCCCAGCCCGCGGGGTCCTCCAGCGCGGGGGTCACCTCTTCGCGGGGCATCGCCAGCAGCACGACGTGGTGGACGATGTCGTCACGGTCGATCACCGGGTCCATGGCGGTGATGAACAGATCGTCGTCGGTCTCGGGGTCCAGCACGAAGCACCGGTACTCGTTGCCGGGGTTGTCCGGATCGGCGAACGTCGGCGTGTATGCGGCCTCCAGGAGCACCTCCACGTCGGGGTCCTCCAGATCCGGCGCGTCGGCCGTCACCGCCGCGGAGTCGCTCGGGTCGCCCAAGGCAGCGCCGCCGTCCGCCCACGCCAGGATCGTCTCCCGATCGGACTCCGAGAGGGCCATGTGATCGGCGCCGACGTAGTCTCTGCATGTTGGATCGGCCACCGGCGGCGGCATCAAGCCGATCTCCACCCAGGAGCGGATCTGCGCGGCCTTCTCCACCACGGTGGCCGGGTCCGTCAGATCGCCGTCGCCCAGCCCACCGCCTCCGTGACACCGGATGCAGTGGGTAGCCAGGATCGGCTCGACGTCGCGGTAGTAGGTGAGATCTGAGGTCGAGCCGCTGGTCACGGGGGAGGTGGCCTCCGTCGTCACGGTGGCCTCTACATCGGCGGGAGAGCAAGCGAAGAGCAGCCAGATCATGGGGAACCCGGGTCGGGGGGAGGGGATCTGCGGGCCGCGTCCGCTCGCTCGATCTCGGAGATCAGCACGTCGATCCCTCGACGGTCTTCGAGAAGGCGAGCCAACGCGTCGAAGCGGTCAGGCGAGAGGAAGGCCGCCACGGAGGGCGTGAGCATGTGCATGAACTGGCTTCCCACGAAGCTCAGCGGGCGCATCGACTCAGCAGCGAGGATCGCGGGCACGGTCAGCTCGAAGCGCACGATGAACCGCGCGATCTGCTCCACCGCCGCGCGCTGGTCGTCGGTCAGCTCCAGCGCGGTCACGGCCCCTCTCCAGGATGCACAGCTCCGATGTGGGCGCGCAGCACGGCCTCGACCGCCGCGCGATGCTCGGGGCACCGCATCGCGAGCGAGCGCCGACGCACCAGCAGGGGGATGCGGCCGGCGCCCTCCAGCCAGAACCCATCCGGCAGCGGACGCCACCCCTTGAAGTCGCTCCACGGCTGGCGGCGTCGGCCCAGCACCCGCGACAGGATCACGCCGTCTGGCCCCAGCCGGTAGCGGGTCGGCAGCAGCACCTCGGCGCAGCTAGCGAGGAGCGCCGCGCTGAGCACCGCTCCCAAAATCGGCTCGAACGCGATCGCCGCGAGGGACGCGACCCCAAGCGCCACCGCCGCGAGGATCGCGCGGAGTCGCTGCCGGCGCGCGGGCCAGTCCGACCATGTCAGCTCTGCGGAGACCATCGGCTCAGTCTATCACCGAGGGAGACCGGCTATCACCGGGGAGCCCGCTCATCACCGCGGGAGGCCGTCGGACCCGGGGCCGGATACCTCTCCTCCCCCGCTCTGGAGCCCCCATGCCCGCCCCCTCCGCCGAGGCGCTGGTCGCCCGGGCCCACGATCTGGCGCGCCGCGGTGAGCTGGAGGCGGCCATCGCGGCGCTCAGCCGAGTCGGCACCCCCTCTCCCGGAGTCTACGCGACCCTGGCGTCTCTGCATCGGGAGTGCTGCGACACCGACGCGGCCCTGCGCGCGTTGGATCGCGCCATCGCGCTGGGCGGAGGGGACGCGCTGCGGCTGCGACGGGCCATCCTCCTGCCGCCGGTGATGGGCTCGCCGGAGGAGATCTCTGCGGATCGGCAGCGGATCTCCTCGGGCCTCGACGCCCTGACTGCGCGCCCCCTGTCGATCCCGGACCCGCTCCGTCAGCTCCCGTACCTCGACTTCTACCTGACCTACCACGGCCGGGATGATCTCTCGATCAAACGGAAGCTGGCGACCGTCCTGCGACGGGCCTGCCCGTCTCTGGCCTTCACCGCGCCGCACTGCACGCCCGACTGGAGACCTGCGAGGCGACCGCGCGTGGGCTTCGTCTCCAGCCACCTCCGCGACCACACCATCGGCCGCCTGAACGCCGCGCTCGTCACTGGGCTGCAGGGGTTCACCGGTCAGCAGGGGCTGGCAGGGCCGAGCGGGTTCGACGTCACGGTCTTCTTCATCGGTGGGCCCGCGGACGCCTTCGCGCGGCGCATCGCCGCTGGCGCCTCCCGCGCCGTCTCGCTGCCCCGAGACCTCGCCGCTGCCCGCGCAGAGATCGCCGCAGCGCGCATCGACCTGCTGTACTTCACCGACGTGGGGATGGATCCGATGAGCGGGCTGCTCGCGCTGTCGCGCCTGGCGCCCGTGCAGGCGGTCACCTGGGGACACCCCACGACCACCGGAAGCCCCGAGGTGGACTGGTTCGTCGCCGGCGAGCGCCTCGTGACCGACGCGGAGGGCTTCTCGGAGCGGCTCGCGCGCCTGCCCGACCCCACGGTCTGCTACGCCCGCCCCACCATCGGGCCGCCGCATCGCGCCCCAGGCGGACCGACGCGCCTTTACCTGTGTCCGCAGACCCTCTTCAAGCTCCACCCGGACTTCGACGCGGTCCTGCTGGCGATCCTCCGGGCCGATCCCCGCGGGCGGATCCTGCTGATGGGAGGCCCCCCGCGCTGGGAGCGGAAGATCCGCGCCCGCATGGGGCACCCAGAGCGCGTGGACTTCCTGCCGTCCGTGCCGCGATCGGCCTTCCTCTCGCTGCTCGCTTCTGCCGACGTGATGCTCGACCCGTTTCCGTTCGGCGGCGGCAACACAACGCTGGAGGCGATCGCCGCGGGCACGCCGGTGGTCACGCTCCCCACGCCGCTGCTGCGAGGCCGAATCACCGCTGCTCTGTTGGAGATCGTCGGGGCCGCAGACTGTATCGCGGAGACGCCCGAAGACTATGTGCGGCTCGCCGTGGGCCTCGATCGCGCGGCCGTATCTGCACGCATCTCCCGGGGAGCGCACAGAGTGTTCGATCAACGCAGCGCGATCGAGCACCACGCGGTGTTCTTCCGCGAGGCCCTGGCGACGCGCTGCGTATAGCTGTCAGCGCCGACCCCGATTCAGCGCCGCTCCTGAGTCAGCGCCACCACTGATTCAGCACCGCCATGAGTCAGCACCCTCCCCCTGAGTGTCAGCGCTGCGTCAGGGTGTCAGAGCGCGACATAGAAGAACGGCGCCAGGTGATGGAGCGCCTGCACCAACAGCGCGGCGATGAGCAGACCGCCCAGCCCCAGCACGAGCGGCAGCATCCACCAGCGCCCGCCTCGGAGCAGCAGCGCCCCGAGCTCACCGAGCGTACCCAGGCGGAGCAACGCGGCGGTCCAGCGGGCGGCGCGATCTGCGCCGGAGCTCTCGTGGGAACCGGAGCTCTCGGGGACATAGGGGGAAGGATCGCTCATCGGTAGGCGTACGGCAGGACTACCGGCGCGGCCTGCACGGCCAGCAGGAGGAGGATTGCGATGGCGATCGCCGTCACGGCGGCCGCGCGGAGAGAGACGCGCTCACCCATGCCCCGCTCTCTATCGGACTCGGTGCCTCAGCGACGATAATCCGGACTCGCCGTGTCCCATCCCCGATATCCCCGAGAGGATGACCCCTGAGAGCCCGCCTGCCGCTGCTGCTTCCCGCGACCGCCGCGCTCCCGCTGACGGCGCTGTGGCGGAACCACCCCGCCGCTCCGGGGAGGTCGATCACCGAGCTGCTCGGCTGGCGCGCGCTGATCGACGAGGGACCGAGCGCGCTCGTGCAGACCGCAGCGACCAGTCAGCCGCTCGGCGAAGACATCCTGTTGCTCCAGGGGTTTCCGCTGGACGCGCTCCCCGCGGCGCTGCTGGTGCCGCTGGCGGGGTGGTCGCTGGCGATCCCGCTGGTGCTGTGGCTGTGGCTGGTCGCTGCGGGGTGGAGCGCGTGGACCTTCGCGATCCGCTGGCTCGGCGCGTCCTGGGCGGCCCTCACGGTCGCGGTGGCCTGGCAGGGCGCGGGAGTCGCGGCGGGGGCGCTGGCGGTCGGCGCCACAGGCCTGCTCCCGACGATGGCGCTCCTGCCCGCGGCGCTCATGCTGTGGCGAGAGGGCCACACCCGCGGCTTCGGCGTGATCTCCGGGGTGCTCCTCCTCACCGGAGTCGGCGCGGCCGCCCCGCTAGCGCTGTGTGCGGCGGCGTTCCCGGACCGCCTCCGCTCCGCGCGGGGCTGGATCGCGCTCCTCGAGGCCGTCGGCATCGCGGTGATCATCTCGCTGCCGGTGCTGGCGTGGACCGCTGAGCGGAGCGGAGCCCTGTTGCCGCCGCCCCGCATCCCCTGGGTCCAGCTCGCCGTGGGGATGGGTCTGCTGGCGGCGGTGCGTCCGCGCTGGCGCACCGCGCGACCGGCTGCGCTCCTTCTGGCCGGCGGCGTCACCGCGTCAGTATTGGCACCCACCGCGCTGGTGGCCGCTGAGCTTGGCGGGGTCCTCTGGATCGGCCTCGCGCTGTCGCACCGCGAGCGTCCGTGGGCGGCCGGGGGGCTGGCGCTGGGGATCGCGCTCCAGTCTTCCTCGCTCCCCACCCTCCCCATGGAGGAGATCACCCCTCGCTACGCTGCGTTCCCGGTCGGGGAGCCCGCCGCCGTGTGGCCGGACGCCGCCGCGCCGATGGTGGCCTTCTCTCGCGGGATCTCCGTGCTCAACGCCGCGCCTCCCGGCCCGCGCACCGGCTGGCACATGGAGCGCTTCCTGAGCTGGCGGCCCGACCACGACAGTCCACCCGAGAGCCTCGATGAAATCGGGCGGATCTCCGGGGGCCATCGGCTGATCGTCGCACCGGTGGCGCCGCGGTAGGATATGGTCCAACCGACCGATGGAGGACACCATGACCCTTTTGAGCATCACCTGGATCGCGCTGATGGCCTGCGGCGAAGAGCCGTGTATCGAAGGGTACGTCAAGGCCGCTGACGGCGTCTGCTACCCGGACACCGAGGAGACCACCGAGACCGAGACCACGTCCGGCGGCACTTCCGGGACCACCACGTCCGGCGGCACTTCCGGCGCCACCACATCCGGCGGCACTTCCGGCTCGACCACGTCCGGCGGCACGACCACCACCGGCGGTACCAGCGGCACAACCACCACCGGCGGCACCACCGGCGGCACCGTCACCTCCGGCGGCACGGTCACCTCCGGCGGCACCGGAACAGGGACGCCCGGCGAGAACACCATCATCGTGACCGGGACGTTCACATTCTCCGATGACACCACCGCGAAGGGGCAGTGCTCGGTGTCCGTGTACGACTACGACGACATGGACCCGAAGACCAACAACCCCGATCACGACTCGGGCGCGACGGCCCTCGATCAGCTCTCGATCACCTGCCCCGAGACCGGCGGGGTCGGGGTGGACTTCGAGGTGGAGCTCGACATCCAGAGCTCCGGGAGCCTCGAGGTGGGCATCGTGGGCTTCTGCGATCCCGACGGCGAGCCCACCACGAACGACGGCGCCGAGGGCGGCGCCCTCGACAACCCGTTCACCGTGACGGCGGGGGGCTCGTACTCCGCCGACATCGACCTCGAGCCGCTCGGCCCCCCCAAGAAGTAGGGCCCGGGGAGCAGGTAGAGGAACGCACAGCAGGGACGTGTTGGGAACGGGTTCCGCGCAGATGGAGCGCCGCGCGCTCGCGCTCGTGCTGGTGGTCAACGCCGTGGTGATGATCCTCATCGCCGATCGCTATCGCGCGCTCGACGACGCGTGGTGGCGGTAGCGGGTGGCCGTCAGCACCTACAAGGCGATGGGGCGGTGACATGACGCGGGACGACCTGCTCTGGCGGCGGGGCGTCCTCGCCCTGATGGCCGTGAACGCCGCCTTCCTGGTGGGCATCATCGGCTCGATCCTGGAGGTCTGGCCGCGCTGGACGGAGCCGCTGTTGCTGCCCACCGGAGAGGCTGCTGCCGCGAAGCCCCTGCGCCCGCTGGCTGGCACCGCGGCGTTCTCGGGCTCGTCCGCCGAGGGCTGCGAGCGCCTGGAGACCCGGCTCCTGTCGTCATCGGTGGAGCTGCTGAGGGCGCGCCGTCGCCCCCCGATGGACGCCGCCGCCGTCCGCGAATTGACCGGCTCAGGGAGCTGCGCGATCACCGAGCCGGCCGTGCGACATGCGCTGGAGGTGTTCGCGGACGCCCGGCGATCGGCCTCCCTCAGTGTGGCCCCCACTGGTGCAGAGTCTCCTGTTCCAGGGTCTCCCGATGTGGGGTCTCCCGATGTGGGGGAGCCCGGGTGACGGCCCGACGCCGGACCCTGCTGCTGCTCCTGATCAACAGCGCGTTGCTGGTGGCCATCGCCCATCGGTGGCGCGCGCTGTCGGAGGAGTGGCGCGGCTATGAGGCGCGGCTGGTCGCCCGAGAGCTGCTGGAGGCGCGGGCGAACCGGCTGACCCACCAGGGCGAGATCGACTGAGACCGCGGCGGGGTATCAACCGAATCAGTGGTTCGATGGGATTCAGTGGGGCCGGGTCACCAGCCAGCTTGGATCGACCGCGAGCAGCAGGGCCTCCAGCTCGGCCTCATCGACCCGACCGTCTCCGTCGCGATCGACCAGGGGCAGCGGCGTCTGTGGAGGGGCCCGAGGATCGAACTCCGCGGCGTCCCGCGCGCGGTCACCGTCCTGGGCGAGGGACGCCATCAGCGCGCGCGTGGGCCCCGGGGAGCGGAGGGTGGGGGGGCGGAGGAGGTGAAGCACCGCCCCGATCGTGGTGAGCGCCGCGACGATCAGCAGTGCGCGATCCCAGCCGGACATCTCTCTCCCCGATTCGACAGGTGGCGCGAGGCGGCTATGCAAACCCACCGCCGTCCAGACGATGATGCCACGCCGATGATCGACCGCATGCTGCTGATCGCGGCCACTCTGGCCACGCTGCTCGCGCTGGTACTCCTCCGAACGTCGCCGTCTCCCCTGGCCCCCCGCGCGACCGCTGCCCTCACCGAGGTGCTCGACGACGACCGAGACGGACGGGTCTGCTCCGATGAGCTCGCGCGACACAGCGACGGCGTTCTCCCACTTGAGGTGCTCGATCCGGACGGGAGCGGTTGCCTGTCGCCGCCCGAGGTGGAGCGCCTGCTGGATCTGAGCCCGCTGGCGCCCCAGCGGGTGCCGCTGCCGACGGTCCGCTGAACCATGGCGCACCGCCAGGACGTCCTGCGCCGATCCCACCGTCGGCGGCGGTGGATGTTGATCGGCGCCGTACTGCTCCTGCTGTGCAACCTCGCGACGTTGGCGTGGCTGTGGTCGCTGCCCACGCCGGATCCCGGCCTGCTCCCGGGCGGCCTGCCGAGAGCGGTGGAGGATCGGGGAGCGCCCGATGGTTAGCCGGGCGGTTATGCCCCCTGGCGTGTCGAGCGCAGGAGGCCGCATGCTCCCCCGCAAATTCTGGGTCCTCGCCGCTGCGTGGCTCTGGTCCACCACGGCGGTCGCCAAGACCGGCGTCGTCGTACGCCTCGTCGTCGGCGAGGAGAAGGTCGCCGAGCCCGTCGTGGTGCATCTGACCGCAGGCGACGAGGTGATCGACGTCTCGCTGCTCGACGACGGCGAGACACCCGACGTCATCGCCGACGACAACCAGTTCTCCGGATCGACGATGATCGACGGAGACGACTTCGACATCTCCTTGACCATGGGAGACGAGAAGCTCGACGTCGGAACGATCTCGTTGCCGGACGACGGCACCCCCCGCGACCTCGTCATCACGAAAGGCGACGGCGTGCTCACGGTAGACACCAGCGCCGCGGGCAACGCCAACGGTCCTGCCGGAGGCGAGGCGGCCTCAGCGGGCAGCGCTCCAGCAGGTGGCTCGCCGGCGAGCGGCGCCTCCCCGGGCGGCGGACTGGGACTTCCAGACGCCAGCAGCGAGACCCTCCCCGGCGGCGGACTCAGCTCACCGCCCTCCGGCGGACGCCTCGCAGGCCGCTCACCGAACGTGACGTTTCCCGAGGCAGCCTCCTCCTCGCTGACCAACAACCAGCTCATCCTCATCGGGCTGGGGATCGTCCTGATCGCTGCGCTGGTGTTCCTGTGGCGTCGCACCGGCTCGGCGCCAGCGGCCAGCCAGACACTGCCATCGGGCGTGCGCATGCTCCCGCAGCCGGGACCGCTGGGTGACATCACCCCGGCGCTGTGCGACGGCCTCTCGGTGTGGTCGGTCCCCGAGACGGAGCGCGGAGCGTTCCTGGAGCCCCTGCTCGCGACGCTCGCGCGCCACTACCGGGTGCTCGTGGTGGCGCCGCAGCGCCTGGACATCCCGCTGGTGCGGGGCGGCCCGGTGTACCACTCCACCTCCACGCGACCCATCCACGTCGGAGACACCGCCGAGGCCCTCCTGGGGCACCTCAACGGTCACCTGGTCGTGCTGATCCTCACTGACTGCACCGACGATCTCCTCAAGGACCACGCCGATCTCCTCCCGCCGGAGGCCAGCGTCATCGCGCTGCAGAGCGGCGTGAGCGAGAGCAACTTCCCGCTGGTGCAGATCGGGCAGCAGGGCTCTCACTGGCGGCTGACCCATGCCGGTAACCAGACGCTCATCTCCGTGAAGGGGGGAGCGCTGTCTCCACTATCGGCCAGCTATACCGAGGCCCCCACGCAGGAACACGCCGCCAGCTGAAGCCCTTCTCAACAGCGAACCCTGACAGCGAGCCCCGATCGTGCCCACCGCCCGCAGCCGAGGTCGCAGACTCCGCGCGCAGCGAAGGCGACGGCTGGGGATCGGAGCGTGGTGGCGGCGGCAGCCCCTCGCCCTGCGCGCGGGTGTGCTTCTGGGGACGCCTGTCGTCAGCTTCGTCGGCCTTGAGTGGTGGGCGCGCGGCGTGGAGCCGCAGCTCCCGCAGTGGCATGCCGGCGTCCACGCCAGCGTCATCATGCAGGGCCACCCCACCCGCCTGTGGGGGATGACCCCGGGGATCAAGCTCAACGGAGATGAGAAGGCGAAGATCAACAAGCTCGGGCTACGGGGAGAGACCCCCGACGTGCCGCGTCCGACAGGCCGGCAGCGTATCCTGCTGCTGGGAGACTCTGCGTTCTTCGGACACGGCGTCGCAGACTCACAGACTCCCGCGGCTCAGCTCGAGGACCAGCTCCGTGATCGAGGGTTGGACGTGGACGTCGTGAACGCCGCGGTAGCCGGGTACTCCATCGCCCAGAGCAGCCTGCTGATGGAGGAGATCGGGTGGGATCTGGAGCCGACCCTCGTATTGTACGCCAACCTCTGGAGCGACAACACCTGGGACGCCTTCGAGGACGAAGATCTGCTGGCGTCCCGGCGCGCTGCGCAGCTCAACCCGCTGGTCCACTCCGCTGCGCTGAAGGTGCTTGCCGCCTGGCTCACCCCCGTGCTCGATCGAGACGGCGGACAGGTCATCGTGTGGACAGAGGAGGACGGCTGGCCCACCGACCGCGTGCGGCGGGTCCCCATTCGACGGTACGCAGAGCTGACAGACGCGCTGATCCGCGAAGGCACGGAGCGCGGGGCGGGCGCGCTGCTGATCAAGCCCTCCAACACGGTCCTCCTGGGCGCCGACGGACCAGACTTCGGGCTGTGGGATCCATACTTCGACGCGCTGGACCTGCTGGGCGACTGCCACGGCGTGCCGGTGGTCGATCTGACGGAGAAGTTCTCCAGCTCGGAGCTGCCCCCGGACGATGTCTTCATGGACCTCATGCACCCCACGCCCGCTGGCCAGGGGCTGGTCGCCGAGGCGATCGGGGAGGCGCTCATCGCGTCGGGCTGGCCCGACTCACCGCTGCTGGCGAGCGGCGGGCCGTGCGATGTATCTTCACTCAAAGACCGTCCGGCACCGGGTGGATTCAACGACCGCGGGGTCGGCTCTCCGCAGGCCAATCTCTTCTTGATGGACGGGAGGCCGGTCGCGGCCAGCGGGCAGGACTTCCAGGGAGAAAAAGAGCAGCACCATCCGCCGCCGACGCAGCCGCCCGACCCGAGTCGACAGACCGCGCCCTGACCGGCCGTTGATTCATGGCGGTGAGCGCGGTCACTTCAGGTAACCGAGCGCCTTCAGATCCTCCATCGTCTCCTTCGGAAGCTCGACCAACTCGCCTACCTCGCCGATCGGAACCCGCGCCTCCCAGCGCGCCCGCGCGTCCTCCAGATCCCCGATGGCCAGTGGCGTCTCTTCGCCTGGATCGGTCTCCAGATCGAACCGCTGACCGGCCTCTCCCGGCTCCCAGATCCCCTTTGTGCGCCCGTCGGCTGACATCGCCACCCACGCCTCGCGCTGGGCGACCATGGGCAGCGGGTCTTGCGTGGGCCAGTCGTGCGCGACCCCCAGGCTGGTCGTGATGAGATTGGGCAGCGCGGCCCCGGTCATGGCGGTCGGCAGCGCCTCTGTCTCGCCAGGGATCCCGGGGTGGTCGACGACCAGCGGAACATTGGTGAGCCCCTCCCAGACCCACGTGCCGTGCCCCGCGACGCCGTGGTCGCCGAGCAGCTCGCCGTGATCCGACGTGATCACGATCAGCGTGTCTGCGCGATGAGGGCCCAAGGCTGCCAGCACCTCTCCGACCCGCGCGTCCGTGTCTTCAATGACTGCGCGATACCCCCGCGCGTAGGCGTCGCGCGCGCCCTCTCTGCGGTTCCGCTTCGCGACCCCGATCCCGAACCCCATCTTGGGATCGATCCATTCCGCAGAGACGTTCCAGCGCTCGCGCGCGGCAGGAGAGGGCTTGAGCGGAGAGTGGGGCCCGATCAGGTGTACATACGAGAAGTGACGCCGCCCGTCGCTCCAACGTGAAGAGACATCATCCGCCAGCCGCTTCGGCATGCTCTTGTCCATGGTGCGCCTCCACACCTCGAACCCGCGCGAGAATCCCAGCTCCTCCGCCAGATAGGGGTTGGCGTAGAAGCCGCTCGTCCCGAAGCCCACCCCGCCGAGCACGCTCGCCAGCGTCGGCACGTCGGGCAGGGGCGGATAGCGGCCGATGCGGCCCGTCGGCAGGTTCCAGCCGTGCTGGCGGACGGGCATCCCGGTGAGCAGCGAGACCACGCTGGGCACGGTCCAGGTGCCTGCAGCCCACGCGCGCTCGGCCTGCGCGCCCGCCGCCGCGACGCCGTCGATGATCGGCGTCTGCGCGTCGGCCAACGCGTCTGCGCGCAGGGGGTCGATCCCGATCAGCACCGCGGGCGTCGGCGGCGGGGGGGGGGGGGCCGGAGGGGGCTCCGCGGTCGCGCATGCCCCCACCATCAGCGCACTGATCGAAGCGAGCCTCACGGCGTCTCCAGCGGCACGAGGCGCGCCGGTTCGCCGGCCACCAGCACCATCAGGCCGGATGGATCCGGGTAGGGGACGGCGTTTCCAACCTCGGTGACGGGCGTCACGCGGGTCATCGCCCAGCCCAACGCGTCGCGGGTCATCCAGTGAACCGCGGTGGTTCCCGTGACGAGGATCCCAGCGGCGCTGCCGCTGCCCACCACGGCGAGTTCACGCGCGGCGTACTCCCCGTCGAGGAAGCCGATCGTGCGTCCGTCCGTCAGCTCAGCGCCGTCGAGCATTCGCACGCGGGCATCTCCGTGCTTGCCGTAGTGCGAGTGCCAGCCGTCTCCCACCAGCACCTCCTCGTCTCCGTCGCCGTCGAGGTCTGCGGCGGCCAGCGCGCGCACCCCGCGCAGAGACACCAGCGGCGCGATCGTCCCGTCAGTGGATCGCAGTCGGAGATCGCCGTCGCTGCGAGGCTGCTCGCCGTACAGGCGCCCCTGCACCAGCCGACCGTCCGCCAGCGGGAGCTGACGCATGCCCATGTGCGCTGCGGCGATCTCGGTCACCTGTCCGTCCTCCAGCCAGCCCGCGGAGACGTCCTTCGAGCTGGAGAACCAGGCGATGAACAGGCGGCCGTCTCGCAATCGCAGCTCGGTGACCTGATTCCGCGGCGTGCGTGTCTGCCACAGCAGCTCCGCGCCGCCACTGCCGATGGACCAGACGGCGATGGGCGCCTCAGGGCGGTCACGCCCGCGACCTGTGGCGATGATCGCGTCGTCCAGGCCGTCACCGTCGATGTCTGCCGAGGTGACGACGCCCACGCTTCCGCCGAGGTCCCGGGTCTGACCCGCCCAGGAGGCGACGCCACCGGTGATCAGGACCGGCGCGGGCCCCTGCGGAAGCGCATAGACCGCCACAGCGTCTGCGGACTCCAGATCGCGGGGTGTCGCCGGAGCGCTCGGCGACGCCGCGCAGGCGGACAGCAGGATCGGCAGGAAGCAGCGCACGCGGGCCTCTATGCCGTCGGGGGAGGGGAGTCCGCCACGCGCGGGGCGAGCGGGCTACGGTGGCTCCCCCGGGAGGATCCTGCCCATGTTCCGTCGCATCCTGGTCGCCAACCGCGGCGAGGTCGCCGCCCGCGTCATCTCCACCTGCGAGCGGCTGGGCGTCGAGACCGTCGCGGTCTGCAGCGACGCCGACGCCGACCTGTCGTACCTCCAGCGAGCCACCGTCATCGCCCCCATCGGCCCCCCGCGGGCCTACCTCGACGCCGACGCCCTGCTCGACGCCGCGCAGACCCATCGCTGCTCTGCGGTGCACCCCGGCTGGGGATTCCTCGCCGAGAACCCCATCTTCGCGACCCGCTGCGAGGCCGCGCGCCTCACCTTCATCGGTCCGCGTCCCCGCGCGCTCCGCGACATGGCCGACAAGGCGCGGGCGCGCGCCACGATGCAGGCCCTCGGGCTGCCCCCCATTCCGGGATCGCCGGTGCTGGAGACCCCCGCGGCGGCGCGGGCGGCGGCAGCGGAGCTGGGGCTTCCGGTGCTGCTCAAGGCCCTCGCCGGCGGCGGCGGCAGGGGGATGCGCGCCGTCACCGATCTCGCAGACATCGACGCGGCGTTCGCCGAGGCCACCGCGGAGTCCGCGGGCGCGTTCGGCGACGGCACGCTGTACATGGAGAAGCTCATCACCGCCGGCCGCCACATCGAGTTCCAGGTGCTCGGCGACGGCGAGCGGATCGTCGTGCTGGGGGCACGCGAGTGCTCGGTGCAGCGTCGCCACCAGAAGCTGCTGGAGGAGACCCCACCGCCAGGGCTCGCCCCCGCCGCGGTCGCCGCCACCGCCGCCCGCATCCGCGTGGTCCTGGAGACGCTGGGCTACCGCGGCGCCGGCACGGTGGAGATGCTCCAGGACGACGCGGGCGCGCTGTGGTTCATGGAGATGAACACCCGCCTGCAGGTCGAGCACACCGTCACCGAGGCCGTCACAGGCATCGACCTCGTCGAGTGGCAGCTCCGGGTGGCATGCAACGAGCGCATCGGCGATCGCCTGGACGCTCTGTCTGCCTCGGGGCACGCCGTGGAGTGTCGAATCAACGCCGAAGACGTCTCTGCAGGCTTCCGGCCGCAACCCGGGGTGGTCCGCCAGGTGACCTGGCCGGACGGGGTGCGCGTAGACACCCACCTGTCCGCAGGCGATCGCATCTCGCCGCACTACGACTCGATGTTCGCCAAGCTGATCGCGTCGGGCCCCGATCGCCCCACGGCCCTGCAGCGAATGCGCGACGCCCTCGACGCCCTCAACGTCAGCGGCGTGCCCACCACCGCCGCCCTGCACCGCTGGATCCTCGATCAGCCGGCGATGATCGCAGGCGACTACGACACCCGCTGGCTCGAACGCCATCTCCCCCGATTCGAGAGCAGTCCGGCCGAAGCTGCCTCTGGAGCAACCCGATGAAGCTCCCCCTCCACCCCATCGGCGGCCCCCTGGCGGCGTCGGACACCGAGCGCGCGGCGAACGCCGAGCACCTGACAGCCCGCGAGACCGCGCTGCGCGCCAAGCGCGCGGTGGTCCGCGAAGGCTGGGGCGCGCACCGCGCCCATCGCAAGGGAAAGCTCACCACCTGGGAGCGCCTGGAGCGCCTCATCGACCCGGGCACCGCTCCGCGCTGCCTGGGGACGCTGGTCAACTGGGGTCGTGACTTTCCGGGCTCCAAGCGACCGGCCCCCGGCGCGGGCGTCGTCACCTGCTTCGCGCGGGTACACGAACGTTGGGTGATGGTCATCGCCAACGACAACACGGTCGCCAGCGGCGCGTGGTGGCCGCGCACCCCCGAGAAGATCGAGCGCGCGCAGCAGATGGCCCGCGATCTGCGACTGCCGGTGGTCTACCTGGTGGACTGCTCGGGGCTGTTCCTGCCCGAGCAGGCCCGCTCGTTCCCCGGTCAGACCGGCGCGGGGCACATCTTCAAGATGAACGCGGCCCTCTCGGCAGACGGCGTGCCGCAGATCGCGGGTGTCTTCGGAGACTGCATCGCCGGCGGCGGCTACATGCCCATCATCAGCGACCGTGTCTACATGACCGAGCGCGCCTACATGGTGATCGCCGGCGCCGCGCTGATCAAGGGCGCGAAGAGCCTCGCGCTCACCAGCCTGGACATCGGCGGCCCCGAGGTGCACGTCCACCAGAGCGCCTGCGCGGACGTTCGCGTGCCGGATGACGAGACGGCCATCGCCGCCATCAGGGACGAGGTCGCTCGGCTGCCTTCAGCCGGGTTTGACTTCTACCGACACGGCGCCGAGGCGTCACCGCCGCTGCTCGACTCAACAGAGCTGTCCCAGATGTTCCCCGCCGACCACCGACGGAGCTACGACATCCGGCAGGTGCTCGCCCGTCTGGTCGACGACTCGCTCTTTCACGAGGTCCTGGCCGGCACCGGCCTCGAGGTGATCACCGGTGTGGCGCGTGTCAGCGGGCTGTGGATGGGGTTCGCGGCCAACGTCCAGGAGCCCACGCCGCACCCTGAGGGCCGGGGGGTCCGCCCGGGCGGCATCCTCTATCGCGACGGCATCGCCCGCCTCGCCGCGTTCTCGCGTGCCTGCAGCGACGACGGGATCCCGCTGGTGTGGCTGCAGGACATCGCAGGCTTCGACATCGGCGTCGAGGCCGAGGCCCAGGGCCTTCTGGGGTATGGCTCCAGCCTCATCTACGCCAACTCCACGAGCCGCACGCCCACATTCACGGTGCTCCTCCGCAAGGCCTCCGGGGCCGGCTACTACGCGATGAATGGGCTGCCGTACGAGCCGGTGGTGCAGCTCTCGACGCCGCTCACGCGCCTCGCCGTCATGGAGGGGCGCACGCTCGCCATCGCCGCGTACAACACAAAGCTGGACGACGACTTCGAGATCGCCACGACCGACCCTGGGGAGCGCGCGGAGATCGCCGCCGCCATGGAGCGCACCAGCGCGCGGATCGAGCGCGACATGGACCCGGTCAAGGCCGCCTCGCAGATGGACACCGACGAGATCGTCTGCCTCTCCGAGCTGCGCGGCTGGCTGGAGGCGTTCGCCGAGATGTCCTATCAGTCGCCGGGGTACCGTAGGATCAAGAACCCCCGCATCTGGAGCATCCACGATCTCGCGCGTCTCAGCCGTCCCCGCGTGGTCGTCGAGACGGAGATCGCGGTCCAGTCCACGTTCGAGGACGCTCCCGAGGGTGGCGCGCCGATCCCCGCGCCCATGGAGGGGTGCTTCTGGAGCCGCCCCGCGCCGGGACAGCCGGCGTTCGCTGAGCCCGGGAGCGTGGTGAAGAGAGGGCAGACGGTGGCGCTGATCGAGGTGATGAAGACGTTCACGCCCATCCGCGCGCCGTCGGACGGCGTGCTGATTCGGTGGGCCGTCGGCGACGGAGAGGGGGTCGCGCCAGGGCAGGTGTTGGGTTGGACTGGCTCTTCAGGGGGATCGTGATCCCGGCGGTCTATCCATCGATGATCTCCAGACGGTTCGGATCGCGTCGGTTGTCCCATACCCGCAGCAGCAGCACACGCCCGGTTTCCACCCGGTAGATGATGCGCAACGTCCTGTGGACCAACGACCGGTAGGGGCTCGGACCCGACGCGTCATCGAGCACCCGTCCCATCTCCGGGAAGTCCGCCAGTTGTTCCGCGGCAGTCATCGCGCCCTGACACAGCTCGATGGCCGCCCGAACATCGACCGTCTCGTAGAAATCCAGGATGTCGTCGAGGTCACGGAGGGCATGCTCGGTGCAGACCAGCCTCATCCCCCGTCCAGCTCCCGGATCCGTGCGGCGAGGCGAGCGCGGGCGTCTGCGTGGGTCACCAACCGACCTGCAGCGACGTCCCGCTCCGCTTCCCGGAGCGCATCGACCAGCTCCGCCCGCTGCTCCAATCGCTGAAACCGCTCATAGCTCGCGACCGACAGAAGGACTGCGACGCCCCGACCATGCCGAGTCACCACGACCGGCCTGCCGGTCTCTTCAACTTGCCGCACCACGTCCCCAGCCCTGGCCTTGATCTCGGACAGCGGCTTCAGGTCTTCGGACACCCGCAGGCCCTTCATGGTACCTCCTTTCAGTCTGAAGATCGTACCATTATCAGGCCGATTCCACGCCTGTACTCGTACAAGACCCGATCGGACACAGCCGCGTGATAGGCTCTCCTCCTCGCCATGGAGCCGCTCGTGGGTCGATCCCCCGCACATGCCCTGTCTCTCCTGGGTCTGTCCGCGCTGCTCGCCTTCCCGAGCACAGCGACCGCCGACAACTGCTCGACGCCCTACAGCGCCCGCAATCTGGTGTCCGATCTGACCGCGATGTCCAGCGCCCTGCGCTCCCTGGACGAGGCCGCCTTCAAGACCACCGGCGCCCGGGTCGAGACCAACCTGGTCTGCATCGACACCCCCGTGACGGTCGCCGTGTACGCCAAGGCCTACCGCCTGCTCGGGGTGACGCACTTCCTGGCAGGTGAACAGGAGAGCGCACAGGCGTGGTTCCGCACCGCGCTCGAGGTGCAGCCGGCGTTCGAGTGGGACATCAACGAGCTGCCCCTCGGCCACCCGCTGCGCGCCGTGTACGAGGGCCAGCGGGAGCCCGCGGCCAGCGAGAAGGTCGCTCGCTCCAGCGCGCCGCCCGCCGTGCCCGACGGCCAGGAGCTGCGGGTGGACGGCAGGCGCGTCACCGAGCTGCGGGCCACCCTCGATCGGCCGCACGTGGTCACCCTGGTGAACGTCGCGGAGAACTCCCTGCGGGGAGCGTGGCTCATCGAGGGCAACGCCTTCCCAGACAGCCTCATCGGCGGGGTCGCCGACGCCGACGATCGCCGCGGCCGCCGCGGTGACGACTCCGGCTACCAGGCAGAGTCCATCGAGCGCGTGCGCCCCCCCCTCAAGACGCCACTCATCGTGCTGGGTGGCGCGCTGATCGCGGGCGGCGCCGGGGTGTACGGCGCGTCCTTCGCGACCGCCCAGAAGTTCGAATCCGCTACCACCACTGAAGATCTCGAGCACTACCGGGGGGTCACCAACGGACTCGTCGTGGCCTCCGCGCTGACCGCCGCGCTCGGCCTGGGCGTGGAGTACTTCGGAATCACGCTCTCCCAGGGACCGGGGTTTACCGTTGGCGCCCGCTTCTGAGACGGACACGGTCGGCCCCTGGAAGGGCCACTGGGAGCGGACCTACCAGCGGGTCCCCGAGCGCCCCGATCGCGTGATCGGCGCGACGCGTATCATCGACGTCGTCGCCACCGGCGCGCCGGCTGGCCGCGCCACGATGTCTCCGGGAACGGAGCTGCACCTCCTCCTGCCCGCCAACGACGAGCAGCTCACCCGCTACCTGTTCCGAATCGCCGCGCGACACCAGCTTGAGCTGACCCGCAACGGCGCCTCTCCGGTCGCCCCAATGGTCTACGACCGCGTGGGCGCCGATGAGCGTCCGGGTCTCGTCACGCACGCCATCACCACCGACCTCGAGACCTGGTGGCTGGAGCGCTGCGACAAGCCTGACGCCTTCGTGACGCTGTGCTCCGTGGGCATCGCGCTGTGCAGGCAGCTCGTCCTCCTGCGGCAGCTCTCTCCCGAGTCCGCCCAGATCAGCGCCTTCACCGCGCCCTGGGTCATCAGCGAGGACGGCGACGGGCGCTGGCTGTTCCGACACTTCCACCCCCACGCGGGGCATCCTCTCGCGGGGGGCTCGTGGGCTGGCCTGGAGGGCCTGCAGGCCTTCCTGCCGCCGGAGGTCCTGTACGGCTGCGCGATCGACGCCCCCGGGCCGCTGGATGTCTGGTCCGTCGGGACAACGATCTTCGCGCTCCTGTGTCTGTCGGACGGCGTGCGCTCCACGTCCCCCCACAGCGCTGGCGGTGGCTGCCGCACCGCGCGCACCCGCCAGCTCCTCACCCTCCACGAGCGCGAGCCCCGCTTCTTCGCGGACGGGCGTTTCGACGCCGCGCGCCTGCCGGTCCTCGAGCAGCTCGGCGGCGAAGACACCGACACCATCGCCCGGGTGACAGAGACGCTCCTGGCCTCCCCGCGCCTGATCGAGAGCGTGGTGCCGCTGTTCAGCGCGGTGATGTCGCGAGCGCTGGCGCTCTCGCCCGACGCGCGCTTCGCCGACGCTGGCGAGCTGGCGCAGGGCCTCGAGGCGGTGCAGCGGAGCTGTCGGGCGATCCAGGCAGCGCTCTCGGGCAACGCCTCAATCACCGCTGCCATCCCGCTGGATCCGCCCGCGCCCGCTGCGCCCGAGACCCCTGCGGCGCCGGAGTCCCCTGCTCCGCACGAGCCCCCCGCTCCGCACGAGTCCCCCGCTCCGCACGCGTTCACTGCGCAGCCCGTGTTCAGTGCGCCGTCCGCCGCGCCGCCCTCCACCGCCTCGACGGATCTCAGCGACGACGCCCCCACGACCATGCTCACAGCCGAGGAGGGGGTGGGCCTGTTCGACGACGACTCCCCCACGTCCCACATCGGTCGTGAGGAGCTCGACGATTTCGAGAACGACGCGACGGTCGGCTACATCAGCTCCGTGCCCCTCGAGGAGGAGCCGCCGCCTCCGATGGCGCATGAGGAGCCGCCCACAGCGACGCTCTCCCAGGCCTCCGCCCCGCTCCTCTCCCAGCCGCACGCCGAGCCCACGCTTCGCCCCGTCGCGACTCCCGCGTTCCTGCCGCCGGAGATTCAGGAGCGCATCAGCGCGCTGGAGGCCCATGTGGCCCGGCTCCACGCCGCGCTCGCCGCGGTGGAGGAGCCCGCGCCCCCCCCCATCCCCGTCTGGCTGCTCTCGGCCCTGGGGTTCATGGCGGGTCTGCAGCTCATCACGGTGGTGGTGGTCCTCGTGCTCTTGATGGTCAGCCCGTTCATGACCGACGCGCCCGCGGCCCCACAGACCGCGCCGGTCTCGACGTCTCCCGCAGCGGCTCCCGCAGCGGCTCCCGCTGCGGCTCCTGCAGCAGATCCTCCCGCGGCGGGGGAGGCCGAGCCGCCGGTCCGCGAGGCGCAGAGACGCGAGTCGACCGCAGCGAAGAGCAACTCAGCGAAGACCACCGCAGCGAGGACCACTGCGGCCAGGACCACTGCAGCCAGGACCACTGCAGCCAGGACCACTGCGAGGAAGCCCGCGACAAGAACAGGCGCGACGAGAACAACCACGACGAAGCCCGCAGCAGCGAAGCCCGCAGCGAAGACTGCAGCGGCGAAGACCAGCGCGACGAGAACGACCGCGACGAAGCCCGCTGCGCGCACCACCCGCGCCGCAGCCCCGGAGCCGAGCACGATCACCGCGACCCGCTCAAGCCGAACCTCGCAGCCTTCCAGCGCAGCCTCCTCCAGCGCAGCCTCCTCCAGCGCAGCGACCTCCACCAGCACCGCTGCGACAGCCGCAGAGGCGGAGGGCGAGGGTGAAGAGGCCGGTCCCGGGCGCTGGGAGGTGATCGGTGGGACAGGATACCTGCACACCGACGACGGCCAGATCCCCCCCGGACCAGTGGGCGCGGGGAGCTACACGGTGTTCGCCACCCAGGACGGCGGAACTCCCCAGCGACTGGGGACACTCACGATCCAAACGGGTCAAACGAGCACCGTCCGGTGTGGGTTCGGCACCTGTCGCGTGGTGCCGTAGACCAAAGCCGCGGCGTCACCGACGGCCCCGCGCGCAGCGTGCAGCCGTCCGTGGGGCGTGCTAAGTGAACGACGGTCCAAGCTCAGCCGCGATGATCGCTGCGGCCTCGCCGGATCTGGACCGAGGCCATTTCCCGAGGGAGACGATTTTGGCTGACCGACCGAAACGGATGTCGATCGGCGGACTCCGCACTGCTGATTCCACCATTCTTTCCGTGCTCACCCAGGACGTCCTGCGGCGCCCCATCGGTCAGATCGACCGGGTGACCCTCTGTGATCTGCTGGCTCTGTCCGAGGTCCCTGAGCAGGTCACAGAGTCCATGGGCCGGGAGCTGTCAGAGTTCCGGGAGCAGATGTTCCGGGAGATCGCTGATCTGGTGGACGGTCCGCAGCTCGCAGAGTTCGCCATCGAGCTGGGAGAGGTGGCAGCCGCCGCGGTGCCCGAGTGCCTCCGCGTAAACATCCGCAACCTCGTCGAGCAGCGCAACCACCCGGACTCCATCGGCAGCCTCCAGGCGACCATCGCCGGCTGGGCCGACACCACGCCCACGGCGATCGCCCTGCCGCAGCCAGGCGATGTCCTGGCGAGCATCTCGGTAGCGCCGGTGGTCACCAAGACCCCCGCCAAGAAGAAGACCCGCCGCACCCGCACCGTCGTGGATGAGCGTCGCGAGGAGTGGATCCGCGAAGACGTCTGCTCGCGGCTGGTCAACTACGGCTCGCGGGGCCTCAAGGAGAGCATCATTGTCGCCGGCGCGCGGCATCGCTCACCTTGGAAGGATCTCACCGAGGCCGAGGTGCTGACCATCCTGCGCAAGCTCAAGCGCGAGAACATCGTTCGCTACTCCGCAGGGCGCTGGATGAGCTCGTAGCCGAGCGCGGCCGCCACCGGCGCCACTGCCGGCAGGTGGGGCGCGAGGTGCTCGCCGTAGTGGCGCCACCGACCGACAGCGTGGCGGTAGATGGGCTGCACGACCTGGTGATAGCTGGGCGTCCGCACCACGGTCTGCTCGGTGCGCGCGCGGTGACTTCGCACGGTGTCGTCCCAGGGAAGATCCAGGAAATCCAGCACGCGCCGGGTCTCAGTCTCCCAATCGGTGACGAGCGCCTCGTACCGCACGTCCAGGGTCCTCAGCGGAAGCAGCGCGCGGAGCCGCAGGCCGAGCGACATCACCGCCGTGTACAGATGGACCGTCCGCGGGAGTGACTCGAACTGCACTCCCACGTCGTCGTGTCGATACCGCTGCTGAAGATTGCTGACGATCACGTCGCAGGGATGGCGCAGCGAGAAGATGATCGGCGCCTCCGGAAACAAGCGGTGGATCAGCCCCAGGTGGATGGTGTTCAGGGGGGTCTTGTCCACCACACGCCCCTCCGAGACGAAGCGCGCGGCAGCGCCCCGGTAGACGTCGCGGAGCACGAGGATCGCGCGCGCGGAGAGGCCGGCGGGATCGCGCCCTTCCAGCACCTTCAGCACCGCGTCGATGCATGGGCGCTCCTCCATGACAGACAGCGCGGGATGACTGTCGAGGATGCGGTGCAGCAGGGTGGTCCCGGAGCGGTTGAAGCCCACCACGAACACCGGCGGCGCGGGATCGGGGGGGACCGTGGGCCACCCCCGCGCCCACTCTGGCGTGACCTGCGCGGCGATCGCGGAGATCTCCCGCGGGAAGGTCTCGGAGTCCACGCCGTCGGGCCCCCCGGGATCGGAGCGCGCCACGGCGGCGTTCATCTCGCGGGTCAGCGCCCACGCCGCGTCGTACCGCCCCTGTCGCTCGCGGATCCGCGCCATCTCCTGCAGGAGATCAGCGTCCGGCTCGGCGGCGGCGGCGTGCGACCAGGCGGCCTCCAGATCACCGTCGCGGCGGGCGCAGCGGGCGAGGATGAGACGCGCCAGCCCCAGCGTCGGCGCGACCTCCACCGCGGCGCTGGCGTGGGCGCGGGCGTCTTCGAGCCGATTCGCGGCCTCGAGGAGCGCAGCGAGGTTGGCGAGAACGCCTGCGTTCTCGGGAGCCACCGACGCGGCGCGCTCGTAGGCATCCAGGGCCTCCGCGTGGCGACCGACCCCGCGCATGCAGAAACCCCGCCCGGCAAGCGCCGACAGGCTGCGCGGATCACGCTCGAGCACGCGGTCGTAGGCGGTGAGGGCCAGGGTGAGGCGACCGGCGTCGATCAGCGCGCGCGCGAGCGCCAGCCAGCCGTCGATCCAGCCGGGGTTCAGCCTGAGCCCCAGGTTCCAGCACTCGATGGCTCCCGCGCGGTCTCCACCCCGCGCCAGCGCCGTCGCCAGCCCCTGCCAGGCGTCTCGCAGCGCAGGGTCCTGCTCCAGCGCAGACGAGAACCCCGCGCGCGCTGCGGTGAGATCTCCTCGGGCCAGCGCCGCCTGCCCTCGCCGGAGCGCCGTCATCGGGGGTCCGCCCGCAGGTCGACGCCGAGACGGTAGGCGACCAGCCGCACCCAGAACGCGATGCCCACGGAGATGAGCCGATCGTTGTAGTCGAAGTCCGCGGCGTGGCACATGGCGTTGTTCCGGCCGGGCTCCGCGCTGCCCAGGAAGAAGAAGCAGCCGGGGAGCCGGTGCAGGTAGTAGCAGAAGTCCTCCGCGCCCAGGAACGGCAGGCCATCTGCGGAGACATGCTGGGGGCCGAACATCTGCCGGGCGACCGTGAGGACGTGCTCGGTCTCCTCAGGCGTGTTGATGACCACCGGGTAGAGCCGAAGGAAGTCGACGCTCGACCGGGCGCCGTGGGCGGCGGACGTACCCGCGACCACCCCACGGATCCGCGACTCGATCAGGTGATAGATCGTGTCATCGAGGACCTGGATCGAGCCCGTGAGGGTGACCGTCTCAGGGATGACGTTCGCGGCCTCGCCGCCCTGGATCATGGTGATCGACACCACCGCGCACTCTCCAGCCGGCAGGATGCGCGGCACCACCGACTGCAGGCCGGTGACGATGTGGGCAGCCACGAGCACCGGATCGACGGTCTGGTGAGGCAAGCGCCGATCGCCCCGACCGCCGTGAACCTTCACCTCGAAGGTCGCGGTGTGCGCCAGGCACGGACCGGCCACCGTGCGCAGACTACCGAACGGAGCAGCAGGCCAGTTGTGCATCCCGTAGATCTCCGAGACGCCCGCGAGCGCCCCCTCGGCGATCATCCGCAGCGCACCACCCGGTCCCTCCTCTGCGGGCTGGAAGAGCAGGCGCACGCACCCCGGCAGACGATCCGCCACCGTCGCGAGCACGCGGGCGGCGCCCACCAGAGTCGCGGTGTGACCGTCGTGACCGCACGCATGCGCCAGCCCGTCCCGCTTCGAGCGGTAGTGAAGCTGGGGATTCTGCTCGGTGAGTCGCAGACAGTCGATGTCGGCGCGCAGGGCGATCGTGGGGCCCTCACCGGTCCCGATATCGACCAGGACGCCGGTCATCGCGCAGGGACGCCCCTCCAGACCCACCTCCGTCAAGGCCGACATGATGGCCTCCTGGGTGCGCTCTTCCTCGAAACCGGGCTCCGGCCAGGAGTGCAGCTCGTGGCGGAGAGAGACGATCCCGGGCGCGAGCGCGGAGATATTTGAGGTCAGATCGATCGGGGGGCCGTCGGTCATGCAGTCTTCCTGAAAGGTCGGCCGGGTTCCGAGCGATTATTCTCGTGGACGCCCGGGGCGCCACCCGGCGCGGGAGGTCTCCGTGTCCGGTCTACATGTTGAAGAGGGGAACGGACGGGTGCTGCTGCGCCTGAATCGCCCCGAGGTGGGCAACGCCGTCAACGCGTCGCTCGCGGCGGCGTTGGCTGCGGAGGTCGCGGCGCTGGAGACGCGCGACGACGTGCGGGCCGTGCTGCTCACCGGGGCCGGCGCGCGCGCGTTCTGCTCAGGCGGCGATCTGCGATGGATGCGACAGCTCCGCTCACCTGCCGACGGCGCCGCGATGAGCCGCCGGATGAAGGCGATCCTGGGCCGGCTGTCGGCGCTGCCCATGCCGGTGATCGGCGTCCTGCAGGCCCCTGCCCTGGGCGGCGGCGCGGAGCTGGCGCTGGCGTGCGACATACGCGTGCTGGCGGCAGACGCGTGGATGTGCTTCAAGCAGGTGCGGATGGGCCTGACCACCGGCTGGGGCGGCGGCGCACGCTTGCGCGAGGCGGTGGGGGCCGCGCGCGCGCTGGAGCTGCTGGCGACGGGCCGGCGCATTCCGGCGGCAGAGGCGCAGTCGCTGGGGCTGGTGCAGCGCGTGTCGGCAGATCCCCTGGCGGCCGCGAGCGAGATCGCTGACGCCATCGCCGCTGGGGCCCCACGGGCCGTGCGCGCGGTGAAGACGCTGCTGCGCGGCGGCGGCACCGAACCCCTGGAGACGGCGCTGCTGCAAACGCTGTGGGGCGCCGCGGATCACCAGGAGGCGGTCACGGCTTTCTTCGACAAGCGCCCCCCGCGGTGGCGATAGGAGCGCGCGATGGCGTACTGGCAGAGCGGCACAGCCCTCACGTTCACGCTCGTCCTGGTGGTCCTCGCGCTGGGCGCTGTGCTTCGGCACGCCGTCCCGGCGCTGGCGCGGATAGGCCTGCCGACGTCCATCCTCGGCGGCGTGATCGGCCTCGCCCTCGGACCGAGCGCGGCGGGGCTGCTGCCGATGAACGTGGAGTCGCTGGAGAGCCTCGTCTACCACGGGCTCGCCCTGGTCTTCATCGCGGTGGGGCTGCAGACGCCGCGGAAGGGGAGTGGAGCGGCGGGCGCCATCTCGTTCAGCTTCGGGTTCCCGCTCCTCATCGCGCTGCAGATGCTGATCGGCCTGGCGGCGGTGCTGGTGATGGGGGACATTCACCCGGGCGTCGGAATGATGCTCGCGCTGGGGTTCGAGCAGGGGCCGGGACAGGCGCTGTCGATGGGGAGCGCCTGGGAGAGCGGCGCGGGCATGACGGACGGCGCGCAGATCGGGCTGATCTTCGCGACCATCGGCTTCGGTTGGGCGATCGCGCTGGGGATCCCCGCCGTCGCGTGGGGCCGACGTCGCGGGCTGCTCACCGCCCTGCCAGCCAGGTCTGAAGCCGCGGATGAGCGGGTCAGCGCCGGCCCGAGCGCGCCGGGGGCCCTCGAAGGTCTCGCGACGCAGCTCGCCTGCATCGGTGTCGTCTACCTGATGACCTACGGGGTGGTGTGGGGCCTCTCCACGGCGCTCTCGGGGATGCCCGGGCTGTCGGCGATGGCGTGGGGGTTCCACTACATCTTCGGAGCCGTGCTGGCGATCGGCGCGCGGGTCGCGCTGGCGCGGAGATCAGGCTCCTCTCCGCTCGACGACGCCCTCTTGGGCCGGATCTCGGGCGCGATCGTCGACGCGGTGACCTGCTCGGCGCTGTGCGCGGTTCAGCTCGCGGTGCTCCGCGCCAACCTGGTGCCGATCGCGGTGATCACCACTCTCGGCGGTGTGATCACCCTGCTGACCTGCTTCTGGCTCGCGCCGCGGGTCTTCCCCGACGCGCCCTTCGAGCACGGGCTGGTGCTGTTCGGATCGACCACCGGCACGCTCCCGGTGGGCCTCGCGCTGCTACGCATCGTCGATCCTGATCTTCGCGGACCCGCGGCGATGAGCGCGGTCCTGGGCTCGGGCGGAGCCCTCCCGCTGGCCGCTCCCCTGATGATGGGGATCCTCCCGTGGTCGATCGCTGCGTGGCCGGACGGCTACCCGGCACAGGGGTGGACCATCGTGGGTGTGCTGGCGCTGATCTGCGCGGGCTTTTTGTTGGCTTGGCGCGTGGTCGGTCCGGCCCGCTATGTTTCCCTCTCGACGTTCTGGCCTTCGCGATGACGGCAACGTAGCGAGGGAGGCCAGCGCGGCCCACCTCATCTGATGGTGGTGAGCCCCTCGAAAATCGCCGCTGCGGCGCGCCGCGTCCCCTCCACGTTCAGGTGCCCGGTGTCGAAAGGGAACACCAGCGAGTCGGCGCCGGGGCCGCAGCAGTCCCGGATGTCCAGCACCCGGACCCCTGCAGCGGGACCAAATTCCAACATCCACTCCGATCCCATACGGTGCTGGACGGGGCCGCCAGGAGCGCTCTGCAGGTCGCGGTAGAACGGCAGCATTCCAACCCACAGCTCCCCGTCCCACTCCGCCAACAGACTCTGCATGGAGAGATAATTGCGCGCGCGCTCGTCGTCCGACACCCGGGCCACCCGCGGCTCGGTCCCGCGGATGTGCGGCATGAGCTGGCCGGCGCCTGCGTACGGAAAGAGTATTCCGCGTGTCATCGCGTAGATGCGGGAGTTGCGCGCGAGGAACACCCGCGCCGAGTCGGTCCACGTCGCGCCGCCCTCCAGGTACTCGCGATCCGAGATGAGCGCCTGGTTGAAGTCGTGCATGGGCTGGAAGACCACCACGCGCTTCGGCCGATACGCCGCGACGACGTGCTCGAACAGCCACGCGACCTGCGTCGAGGAGAAGCCGGGCTGACCGGCGTTCAGCGCGCGGACACCCAGCGCATCGCCCGCGCGGGCCGCCAGCGTCTCGTGATCGTCCACTCCCCAGCCGAAGACGTTGGAGTCGCCCATGAGGGCCAGATCGACCGACGTGCCAGGCGCCAGATGGGTGCGCAGACCGTCGGGGTTGGTGGTGAGGGTGAAGCGGTGGGCGTCTCCAGCGCCGCGCATCTCGTGGTCGGTCAGATCCGGGGTCATCCGCCACTGGCCCAGCAGATCCACCTGGTAGGCCGCCTGCACTCCCGAGAGTGCCAGCGCCACCTCGGCCAAGCCGAGGATCGCCGCGGCGACTGCCATCCCCATGGCCGCGCGCTGCCCCCGACCCGGGCGACGCAGACGTCGACGACGAGATCCCACCATCCTGCCCCTCGCCCGCCCCCTTGCCCCACGGAGTATAAACAGACCGGGAGGGCGGCGCGATGCGGTGGTGGTGGAGCGTCATCGGATTGACGGCCTGCGACGTGGAGCCCAGCATGTTCCGCGGCGTGGGGCGCCAGCCGGACGTCACGGAGATTCTGTCGTCGCCGCCGACCTCGCCACCGGAGGGTGAGCGCCTGTACCAGCTGCTGTACGCCGATGAGCACGGCACCACTGCGCGGCAGGCGGGCCAGCGCGCGCGCATGATCGGCTGGGTGCGCAGCCTCTCGCTGTCCGCGCGGCAGCTGGAGGATCTACATGGCCTGATCATCCACTTCCGCGAGCGCATGAAGTTCTACCAGGCCGAGCTGGCCGCGGTGGACGCGCTGGAGGCCGAGCTGTACGGGCCGATCTACGCCGACGTCATCGCGCGTCTGGCCGGCCCGGATCCCTGGGACCAGACCGCGCTGGACGCCCTGGCGGGCCGCCTCGCCGAGGCGCAGGCCAAGGTCGCTGAGGAGGCCCCGCATACGCTCGCGCGCGATCGCGTCCAGCAGCAGGTACACGCCATCGAGGACTGGGCGAACACCCTCACGGATCCGCAGAAGGAGCGCCTGTCGCACAGCCGCTACTTCCTCCGTCGCCGGCTGGGGCCGCTGGGAAACCCCGGGCACTACGAGTCGCTGATCGGCACCCTGTGGGACGTGGGAGACTTCGACAGCCTGCGCTACGCGCAGCGCTTGGAAGATGAGCACGCGATGGACATCGGGGGGCTGTGGAGCTCCGAGCCGCTGCGCACGGGCCCCGACTGGTACCTCTCGCCCATCCAGCTCAAGACGATCGTGTTCCTGGCGCTGACCGAGCCGGGCATCTGTGAGGCGGTGGAGGTGCTGCGCGGACTGCGAGAGCCTGATCAGTACGGGCCGCTCTCGGAGGTGCCGCCTGGCTGAGCCCCCTCCGACTCTGCCAGCGTGACGTCGAGTAGATCTCCGCCGACCCGCGCGGTGGCACCCGCGGCGCCCCCTGGTCCGGAGATCTCCAGCTTCACCTCGGGGATCTGTCGGCTGATCCGCAGCGCGAAGCGCCCGGGTGCGGAGAGCTGCACGCGACCCACCACCTTCCCCGCGGGAGATCTCGCCAGCACCGTGATGGGACCGTCCAGCACGTCAGACTGCACACGCCCGGAGGCCGTCCACTGCTTGCCGTCCACGGCAGGTGCGGTGAGCCCCTGGAGACCCGCGCCGCCGACGTCGAACAGGTTGACCAGGGGAGAGCCCATCTTCGGGGCCTCCGCGCGATCGAGCCAGTCGTCCCACTCGGAGATGTCGGTGACATCCAGCGGCTCCTCCGCTGCCGACACCAGCGCCGTGTGGGGCCAGCCCGCGCTGATGAGGGTCTGCGCGATGGCCTCGCCGATGCGTCGATGCCCGTCGGGGGTCGGGTGGACCTCGTCGAGGAACAAGCCGTCCTGGTCGGCCTCCATCGCCACATGCAGCTCGCGGAACATGCGCGCGGCGTCCAGGCGGGGCAGGCCGTGGGCGCGAGCGACGGTGGCCTGCGCGCGCAGGTAGGGATCCCAGGGGAACCCCTCGACGTCCTGCAGCCCCAGCGCGCTGGGTGGGGTCACGAAGATCATCGAGATCTCGCGCTCCGCCGCCGCGCGCGCGAGCGTGTCCAGATTGGCGGCGTACTCTGCCAGCGGCACGCGACGCACCGAGTCGGTGGGCCACCCCGCGGACTTCGTCCAGGTGACCACGCGGTCATCCTCTCCGCCGCCGATCGCGCCGAGGAGCAGGCGGAACACCGCAGAGTAGACCAGCGGGTTGTAGCGAGCAGCCTCCTGGCTGCGCAGCAGCTCGCGGTCGGTGAACGGCTCCCAGGCCCCGTCGGACCAGAAGCTGCCGACGACCAGCAGGGTGGGCTCCAGCGACCACCCCAGCTCGTCGAGGAGCAGGAGGGTCTGCTCGGTGGAATAGCCGGGGATCGCGGCGTTCACGGTGTCCGTGGTGATCCCCGCCTCACCAAGCGCAGCGGCGGTCACGTCGAGGAGGGTCTCGCCGTCGGGGATCCCGAAGCCGAAGAACGTGCTGTCACCGACGACCATCAGGCGCTCGATGCCCCCGGGTCGGGGGAGCGCTGGCGCGGCCCCCCGCAGGGAGAGCTCCCCCACGGTCGCGGTGGTGTGCAGGTTGGCCCGCACGCCGGGGCTGAGACCCCACAGGCGGGTGGCGTGCCCGGTGAGGATCACCGTCTCGTTGTCGGTGCCGCGCCAGCCGGGGAGCTGCGGATCGATGACGCTCGCGCCGCCCTCCAGAAGCACCAGCAGGCCGAGGGCAGCGGTCACGCGGGGGTTTCCGCGCAGCAAACAGCCGATCTTCCGCGCCGCGCGGGTCACTCCAACGCGCAGATAGCGACCGAGCCGGCGCCCCCGGGAGGGGTTCGCGGCGATCAGCTCAGCGCGCCGCCGATGTACCCGTTGCCCCCGGATGAGCCACCTCTCCCACCTGAAAATCAGAGAATATCGAGCGTGCAATCTGTCTTTATCACGGGTGCTCGCAACCCCGCAGCCGATGCGGCGACATATCGTGACGGATGTCAGGCCGCTGGGAGGGGAGATCCCTGCTCCCAAAAACCGATCACGCGATCACGGGAGCCCGTGGGCGGCCTCCCGGTCCCCAGAGCCGACCGCGGCTCCGCGGCGACGCAGAGCGGGACATGTCCGAAATCACCTCGAACGATGACCCCATGGCGACGGTGCGGTAGCCGGCCTCCTGGAGCACCCCGGGCATCACCGGGACGTCCGCAGGGAGCTGAGAGCCGAACGAGATGAACCCGCTGCTGGAGGGGAAGCCCAGGCACGGTATGTGGTCGGGCCGGAAGATGCGTTAGGTCTCGATCATGCGGCTCCGGTCCCCCTCAACAGCCCGCAACCGCGCCCCGCTCCTCGAGACGCTCCGGCGCGTGCTCCCGCCCGAGGGCCTGGTGATCGAAGTGGCGGCGGGCGCGGGCGAGCACGCCGTGTTCTTCGCGGCGCAGCTACCAGACCTTCGGTGGCAGCCCACCGACGTCGATCCGCAGGCGCTCGCCAGCATCACCGCCTGGCGCGAGCACACCGGACTGCCCAACGTCCGACCGCCGCGGCGCCTCGACGCCACCGACTGGCCCGACGCCGAGCTGCCTGACGCCGCGTGGCTCCGCGGGGCGCGGGCCGTCGTTTGCATCAACATGATCCACATCTCTCCGTGGGCCGCCACAGAGGGCCTGTTCGCCGGCGCCGGTCGGCTGCTCCCGCCGGGGGGTCGCCTGATCACGTACGGCGCCTACCGCGTGGACGGCGCCCACACCGCGCCGAGCAACGCGCGGTTCGAGGAGTGGCTCAAGGCGCGCGATCCCGCCTACGGAGTGCGAGATCTTGAGGAGATCAGCCGACTGGCAGAGCGGCACGACCTCTGCCTGGTGGAGCGCGTGCAGATGCCCGCGAACAACTCTACGCTGGTGTTCGATCGCCAGTGATCCCGACCCCTCGGGAAACCCGACGAGAGACGTGATCCGGAGGCCTCGATGAACCGCACCGCGCTGCTGCTCCTCACGCTCGGCATCTCTGTGCCGGGCTGCTCCGAGTACGAGCTCACGTCCGGAGAGGAGAGCGTCACCGGCGACCTCACCGAGACCGAGGTGACCGACACCCCGCCGCCCGCGGGTGGATCGCCGGACATCGCCGCGGATCCTGGCAGCGTCGCCCTCGGAGTGATCTGCGACAGCGAGGCGCAGGAGGTGCAGATCGCCAACAACGGTGATGCCGTGCTCAGCGTCAGCGAGATCACCGTGACGGGCGATGGCTGGAGCCTCGAGAGCGCACCTGAGCTGCCGGCGGTGATCGCGCCCGGCGATGCGATCGCGGCGTCGGTCGTCGGCGCCGGCGAGGGCTCGCTGGGGATACGCAGCGACGATCCCGACACGCCCCTGCTTGAGATCCCCCTGTCTGCCACCGCCAACACGCCGCCCGAGGTGACGATCGTCGATCCCCTGGATGGGGAGATCCTCGAGCCCGGCGTCGCCACGTCGTTCACGGCGCAGATCGACGACGACACCGACGATCCGGGCAGCTTCATGGTCACCTGGATCAGCGACGTCGACGGCCAGATCGCCACCGGCCTGTCGTCCGCCGCCGGCGAGGCCGTGCTGCGCTGGGACTCCTCCAACCAGTCCAGCGGGACCCACAGCCTCACTGCGCGCGCGGCCGACGGCTGCGACGAGACCGCCACAGACACCATCACGTTCTGTCAGAACGAAGGCTACGTCGCCGACAACCTCGACCTGTCCACCTGGAACTTCGAGGGGTCCGCCGTCTGGGACAGCGTTAGCAACGTGGTGCAGCTCACCGAGCCGACCACCAATCAGGCAGGCACCGCCTTCCAGACCGCCTCCACCGTGTCGTCAGACTCCGTCTCGATCGGCTTCTCGTTCTACGTCAGCGGCGGCACCGGCGCCGACGGCATCAGCCTCACCGCGCTGGACAGCGGCCGGATGACCGGGTTCGTCGGCGAGGCAGGGGGCGGCATCGGCTACGGCGGGCTGCCCGGCTGGAACATCGAGGTCGACACCTGGTACAACAGCGAGAACAACGATCCCACGCAGGACGACCACCTCAGCGTACACATCGACGGCGTGCAGTCCAGCTACGAGGCCTGGTCCGCGCTGCCCGAGATGGAGGACGGAGCCTGGCACGAGATGAACGTCACGGTCACGGGGACGTGGATGACGATCGAGGTGGACGGCGCGATCTACATCGATCAGGACATCCCGCGGCTGTCGGCCTTCCCCGCGTATGTGGGGTTCACGGCGGCCACCGGCGGCTCGACGAACTACCACCTGATCGACGCCCTTGAGGTCGAAGCGTTCGTCTGTGACGAGTGATGTCTGTGACGACCGACGTCCGCGATGACTGACGATCTGCGAAGGCGGTCATAGCCACCCCCGCTCCTGGTAGTCCGCTGCGGTCTCCGCGATCCCCTCGGCCAGGCCGATCTGCGGCCTCCAGCCGGTGTCCGCCCGCAGCGCGGTCGCGTCACACACCGCGTCAGCCCGCCACAGATCCCGCACCTTGTCGCGCGTGAGCAGCACGGGCCGGTCACGCAGCCGACCGGCGATCTCCGAGAGCACCGCGGCCATCCAGATCACCCCGCGGGGCACCCGAATGATCCGCGGCCGACGCCCGACGGCCTCTCCGATGACCGTAACGAGGTCCGTGTGTCGGTGGGCCGGGCCGTCCGTAACACCGTAACAGCCGCCCGGCGGTGCGCTCCGCGACGCGAGGATCGCCCGCACGCAGTCATCGACATGCACCAGCGACAGCGCGCGTCCGATGGCCGGCAGAGCCACCAGCCCCCGCTGCGCAGACCGAAACAGCGGCAGCAGCCGTGTATCACCCGGGCCGTAGATCGCTGGCGGTCGCACGATCACGAAGGGGATCCCCGAGCCGCGCACGGCGTCCTCTGCCGCCGCCTTGGCCCGCCCGTAGTCGCTCCGCGGCGCGTCGGCGGCCATGGTCGAGACGAACACGAACCGCTGTATGTGTCGGCAGACTTCGAGCAGCGCCAGCGTCGGATCGAGGTTGTTACGGCGCAGATCCCCGGGGCGACGCACCCACCCCCCGCCGGCGCAGTGGATCACCTCCGTCACCCCCTCCGCGGCATCGGCCAGCGCCGGTCCCGCAGTCAGTCCGCACCGGACGACGTCGACATCCGCGAGCCCCGAGGTGTCGCTCGTGGAGCGCACGACAGCACGCACCGAAACACCAGACGCCTGCAGCGCCGCGGCGACGCGCCGACCCACGAAACCGGTGGCCCCGGTCAGCAGGACCACGGAGAGCTCAGCGATGTCACCCCTCGCCGACGTAGGCGGACTTCTTCAGCCACCTGGGATCGGGGTAGTACGCAAACACCAGCTTGCCGCCCTTGATGGTCTCGATGACATCGCCAGCGATGTCGGGGTCGAGCGCCGGGCAGCCGTGGCTGCGGCCTGCCTTGCCGTGCCGCGCGACGTACTCGTCGTCGGCGTACTTCGCTGAATGCACAACGATCGAGCGGTCGCGGGCGTTGTCGTTGAAGCCCTCCTCCAGCCCGTCCAGTTTCAAGCTCTCGCCGTGACGCCCCACGTAGGTCTCGGCGGTGACCATCAGGCCCACGTTGGTCTTGTTGGAATTCGGCCTGTTGCTCGCCGAGTCCATCTCGCCGTCGTGGTCGCGGTCGGAGCCCTGCCCGTGGGTGGTGTGGGTGTGGAACAGGATGCGCTTCTGCGCCAGATCGATGACCCAGAACCGCTTCTCCTTGCTGGGGAGCTCATAGTCGATCACCGTGACCACGCTGCTCTCGGAGCGCCCCTCGGCGAACGCCTCCTCGAACGCGGTCAGCGCCTTCTCGAAGACACCCGCGCGCAACCCCGTGGACTCGAAGGCCGACGGGGAGATGTCGTGTCGGGGGGTGTTCCCCATCGCCAGGCGCGCCTGCACCTCCTGGTTGCCCAGCTGTTGCTGATTCGCCAGTCCGCCGGCGCTGGTCGCTCCGCCGACGCTGGCGCCAGAGCTGCCGCTGCTGGGGGTCGAGCGTCGCTGGAGGCCGAACATCGCGTGCTCCGGGCTGGGTGCTTCAAGTCTACCCGGTCGGAAGATCAGGGGGATGACAGCTCGATGACGGCGGCAGCCCAGGCCGCCCGCGCTTCGGCGGCGTCGGCCGGATCGGGCACCGCGAAGGCCAACACGTGCTCGCCGCCGTCGGTGCTCTCGACCGCCTCCGGATCGATGCGCCCCAGGGCAGCGCGGAGGAGCCGCCGATCGGATTCTCGAAACGCGTCCAGGTGCAGCACCACGCTGCCAAAACCAAGACGCGAGAGGGTGTCCGAGACCGACGCGACCTCCCCGTCGATCAGCCGCGGGATCATCCACGCAGTCAGCGCCTCACGCGGCGAGCGGATCCCCGGGGTGAAGACGCAGTGGTCTGCGATTGGGCGGCCATGGATCGTCTGGTGGTAGCAGGCGGTGTTGGTGCTGCGCAGGTACCAGCGCGGAGCGTCGAAGACGTCTTCTGGCCACAGATCCAGCACCGGACCGGTGTGTGCCTGGTACGCCGAGGGGCTGGCGGCCGGCGTGGTCCCCTGCCTCCACGGCACGGCGCTGATCGCGAACGGCTCGATGATCGCGGCGGCGAGGATCAGCGCGGCCCCCCTCGGCCGCGTTCGCCCCAGCTCGGTGAGGACCAGGGCCGCCACGGCGCCGCCAGCCACCTGCCAGGTCCAGCCCAGCCGATCCGGAAAGCGGATCAGCGGCAGGACCAGGGCCGCCAGCAGCTCCCCCCCCGGGATCGCCGCCAGCGCCTCGGGGTCGAAGCGTGGCAGAAACGCCAGGGCACCGCCGACCACCCCGGCGAGCGCCACCGGCTGCCATCCCTTGAGCCCCCTGAGCACCACCGGGGCCACCACCACCAGCGCCGGGAGCACCCCCAGCAGAGCCGGTGACTGCGAGATCCCCGAGAGATCCGTCTCGGCTGTCGGGCCGGTCATCCGCACCAGGGTGCGGCCGAGCTGCTGGCCGATCGGTCCGCCGCCGACCTCTACGCCATGATCTCCCGCGGCGTTCAAGAACATCACCAGGTAGGCGGTCAGACCCGGGACCACGACGCCCAGCGCCGCCAGCTCAGGCCTGGAAGGCAAGCACCGAGCCAGCCACTCCCGCGACGACCGCGACATGGACAGCTGCTGGGCCAACGACAGCGAAACCGGCAGGGGCCGCCGCGCCAGCCACAGCACCGCCACCAGCACGACGGCGGCGACGCCCAGATACGCCGAGGTCAGCAGCGTCAGTAAGAAGAACACGCCGGCCAGCACGCCATCGCGGGGGCGGCCGTCCGGCCCCGTCGCGCGCCACCACCACAGCCCCAGCAGCGGCAGCCACGGGTCGAGCAGGTGGTAGACGTAGCCCTCCAGCAGCGCCGTCCCGGCCAATCCACAGAAGCCGAACGCCAGCCCGGCCAGCAGCGACCACGGCGACACCGCGCCCAGAGCCCGGGCGAACGCCTCCGCGGCCCACGCCGACAGCGTCACGCCGATGACGCCGATCCACGCATGGACGCGTGCCGGGGGCAGTCCGCCAGAGGGCAGCCATCCCAGAAGGAGGGACAGGAGCCACAGCAGGAACGAGTCCGGGCGTCCGTAGGTCGCGCCCGCCGGCCAGCCGGTGAGGGGATCGGCCCCGCGCCAGCCCAGACGGGGCGCGGCGTCGATGAACCACACGGTACCCACCGCGTCTGCGTGACGACCGACCACGTCGGGACTCACGGCGGCAGGCCAGGTCCATGCGACGGCCAGGATCGCGAAGGTGAGGGGAGCGATCCACCGCTGCTGCAACACTCGGTTCATCGCTCGTCCAGCGCCCGACCGACCAGCCACGACACGTACAGAAACGCCATCGCGCCCCAGCCCGCCCACATCGCCAGCCGCGCCACCTGGTTCATCTGCACAGCGCGTGGCGGCGCCGGAATGGCCACGCGCCGCGCGGACGGGCGACGGCCGTCGTGCTCCAGCGCGAACGAGATGCGCGCGTCGGTGGAGACGATCGGCTCCAGGCGTTCCGCGATCACCGTGCGGGGGAGGCCCTGCGCCGCCACCGCGATGCGCAGGGGCAGAGCGCGCACCCGGCCGCCCTCCAGGGTCGCGGCCCAGACGTTGTCGCGGGGCTGATCGGCCGGATCTGCGCCGTCGTCTGTGAGCGGCACCACGTGGGTCTCGCCCAGCCAGTCGGCCTCGACCTCGATCCGCAGGCCCGGCGGACGCCACCGGGTCGCCACCTCTATGACGGCCTGCTGCTCCGCCGCCTGGCCGCCCGACAGCAGCGCCAGGGTGGTGGTGATGGCAGGGAGAAACAACATCGACAGGCCGGATCCGAGGGGCCCGATTACGGTAATCGCCCTGAACGGAGGAGCGCATGGCCCGCCGTCGATCGCGTCGTCAGACGCCCGACGTCCCGCTACCTGTCCTCGCGCTGGGGCTGGTCGGTCTGTCGCTGGTCGCCTGGGGCCTCGCCGGAAATCTGGGCCTGATCGATTCGGGGTCCACCGAGAACGCCGCGACCCAGCAAGCGGAGTCTGGAGCAGGGGCCTCACCGACGGCGCCGGCCCATCCCGGGAGCGTGCAGCCCGGCACAGGCACCTACGAGAACCCGGCGCCGGAGGTCTCCAGCGACCCGACGGACGGCGCGCGATGCGCTGGCTGTGACGTGGTGCTCATCACCGTCTGCTCGCTCCGCCGCGATCATGTGGGCGCCTACGGCGCGGACCTGGCGAAGACCCCGGCGATCGATCGCATCGCCCTGGGGAATGGCCTGCGCTTCGACCGGGCCTACGCCGCCAGCAACTTCACCCTGGCCAGCCTGACGTCGGTGCTCACCGGCCGCTTCGGCTCGTCGACCGGCGTGATCGGCTGGGACAAGGGGCTGACCCGTGACGTGCACACCCTGCCCGAGGTGCTCGGCTACTACGGCTACCGCACCGCGGCCTTCACCACCGACGCGCCATCCGGGTTTCGGCCCGACTACGGCCTCGATCGGGGCTTTCAGCACATGGAGATCACGCTGTCGCCGCGCGGCACCCCCGACGGGCGGCATCGCGGCGGCGTGCTCGGACCGCCCGGCGAGACCGCCGATCCCGTGGTGGATTGGCTGGCGAAACAAGACGACGCCCAGCCGCTGTTCGTGATGTTTCACACCCGCACGGCGCACTTTCCGTTCGTGATCGAGGCCGACGACACCGACGCCACGGGCATGTCGCGCCTGCTGTGGGAGGCCGGCATGAAGGCGGCCAACAAGCGCTCCTCGAACCAGGCGATGCCGGGCATGGCTGGGGGCACCCAGCAGCAGGGAATCGTCGAATTCGGTCCCGATCCGCTCCAGGTGCGGATCAACGAGCTGGGTGAGCCGGCCGAGCGGGTCTGGCGCCAGCGGTACGCGGAGGCGGTCGAGCTCATGGACGCCGACGTAGCGGCGGTGCTCCAGGCCATCGACGCCCGCGGCCGGGCCGATCGCACCATCATCGCGCTGGTGGCAGATCACGGCGAGTCGCTCAACGATCACTCGGAGTTGCTCCACGGCGACGCCTACTTCGACGGCGTGATCAACGTGCCGATGGTGCTGTCGATCCCGGGTCAGTCGTCGGGCTCACGGACCGAGCTGGTCTCGCAGGTCGATCTGATGCCCACCCTGCTGGAGCTCGTGGGGGCGGTGCCGCCGACCGGCATCGACGGGGTGTCGATGCTCCCGCTGATCGACGAGGGCGCGGCCATTCGCGGCACGGCGCTGTCGGAGGGTGGCGTGGCGCGGCAGATCGGTCCGCACCCGGTGGGCGCCGTGATCTCCCCCCCGTGGACCCTCCTGCGGCAGCATCGCGGCTGCGGCCCCACCTCTCCCCCGGCCACCGTCGGTCCGGGCGGCGCGCCGCCCACCTGCCTGTTCAACATGGATCGAGATCCCCAGCAGCTCCGGTCGGTCGCCAGCGAGCACCCCGAGGTCGTCGCCGAGCTGGTGGACCGCTGGGCGGGCTTCCGCAAGGACTCGAAGAAGGCGATGGACCTCGATCTCTCGCCTGAGTTCGTCGAGGAGCTGCGCAAGAACGGCTACGACTTCCGGCTCGGTGCGCCGTGAGTCGTCGGCGTCGCGCGCGACGTCGGCAGACGCCCGCCCTGGCTCGTCCCGTCGCGGCGATGGCTGCGGGTGCGCTG
>CAYXGP010000043.1:0-44334 GCA_964464515.1 uncultured Enterobacterales bacterium | reverse complement strand
ACCGGGGTTGTGGGGGGGGCGGGTTGGGGGGGTCGTATCCGGGGGGGGTGGGGGGGGCGCTGGGATGACACGGGGGCCTCGGGCGACGGCGCGGTCGCCATCCGGTCCAGCAACCCCGGCTCCAGCGCCAGCCAGGCGTCGGTGGAGATCGCCAGCCCCGGCAGCACGATCACCTGCGCGGGGGCCCAGCGCTTCGGCGCGATCGGCCGGGGCAGCTCCAGCAGCCCGGCGACCTGCTCAGAGAGCGGCTGGCCGTCGCGCATGCTCGCGGCCGCTCCCGCGCACTCCGCGCGCACGGTCACCGTCTGTCCGCCGGCGTCCTCGACGATCTGCAGCGGGAACTCCCGGCAGAACCACGGCTTTGCGTCCTCGCCCAGAAGGCGATGGATCGCGCAGCGCAGGTCGTCCTGCAAGAACACGCAGCGTCCGTCGCGGTGGGTGAGGAAGTGCGCCGGTCGCCCCTGCTGATCGGGCCGGACCGCCACCCACGGGGCCGCGGCGGCGGGGGCCCAGCGCCCCGCGATGTCGGCGGCCTCCAGCCCGGCGATCACCGCCGGCTCCACCGGACCGAACGAGAAGCCCCGGCAGCAGGCCCCGCATGATCGGCAGCTCCAGCGGGCGTCGGGCAGGGTGCGGGCCATCACCGACTCCCTCGGGCCGCGGCGCGCAGCAGGCGGCCGACGTGCCACTCCAGCAGCCCATAGCCGATCGCTCCCTCCAACCACGTCGCCACGGTGGCCGCGGCGAACACCGCCTCGGGGGCGTCGGTTCGACCGGGGAGCAGCGCGAAGACCGCGAGCGCGAGCAGGGCGATGCGAAACACCGCGGCGATCAGCGGCAGGATCGGTCGGCTCAGGGCCTGGAGCGCGAAGGTGGGCACGATGCTCATGGCGAAGCCGACCATGCCCGGCCCTGACCACAGGAAGTACACCTCCGCGGCGTCGAGGCCCGCGGGCGTCGAGGCGAACACCCGCCCCGCGAAGCGCCCGCCCAGCATGAACGCTGCGGAGATGAGCACACCGTAGGCCAGCGTCCACGACAGCGCGGTGCGAGCGGCGCGGCGGATCCGTTCGAGGTGCCCCGCGCCGAGGTTCTGCCCACACAGCGCCGCCGACGCCGAGCCCACGGCGATCATCGGCAGCAGCCCCTGCTGCAGGAGGCGAAAGCCTCCGCCCGCGGTGGCGGTCCAGATGGCGCCCAGCGGCTTCATCGCCACGAGGATGATCCCCAGCACCACCGACAGCAGGATGAACTGGAGCCCAGCGGGCCCGCCGTGTACCACGAGCCGTCGCAGCAGCCCCCGCGACCACGCCGGGCGCGCCCAGCCCAGCGCGCGCTCGGAGCTGGGCAGCGACAGGTGGACGGAGTACCCCAGCAGCGCCAGGGACTGCGCGATGACCGTGGCCCAGGCCGCGCCAGCCAGCCCCATGGCGGGTATCGGTCCCACCCCGAAGATCAGCACCGGATCGAGCACCACGTTGATCACCACGGCGGTCACCAGAGCCTTCATCGGGGTGATGAAGTCGCCGCTGCCGCGGAAGCCGTTGCCCAGGACGATCAGGACCAGCTGGGTGAAGAACGTCAGCGCGTTGACGCGGAAGTAGGCCAGCCCCTGCGCATGCACCTCCGGATCGTCGGTGAAGGCCGCGACGTAGGGATCGGCCACCGCGAGCGCCGCGCCCGTGGCCGCCAATCCCAGGACGGCGCCCGTCACGAGGAACGCGCTGAACAGGCCGCGAGCGCGGTCCGCGCGGCCCGCGCCGTATGTCTGGCTGATGGTCGCCAGGGTGGTGGTGGCAACCACCTGGCTGAGCGCGAGGAGCACGAAGAAGACCTGCAGCGAGATCGACAGCCCCGCGACGGCGGCCTGGCCCAGGCGGCCCACCCACGCCAGATCGATCAGCGCGTACGCCGACTGCATGAGCATCGCGGTGACCACGGGCCCGGCGAGCGCGAGCAGGTGGCGCGGGATGCTGCCGGTGGTGAGATCTCGGATCAGGTCATCCCCGGGGCGTCGCCGCACCCCCGCGAAGATACGCTAGGTGGACCTCGGCGGGAGTCAGGTCGACTTCCGCCGGCTGCGCTGTGCGCAGCGGTGAGCGCTCCGCGCTAACCGGTCCACCAGGCTTCTCGCTGGGGGCTCTGCCCCCAAGGCCGCTCAGAGCGGCCCCCCAACCCGCTCTCTGAGCGGGCCCTGGTGACGCTCCGCAGAAGCGTGCAACACTTCCGCAGAGCGCCATCAGGCGCACGCCCCTCCCAGGCCAGCCCCAGTGCCCTACTCTGAGCTGCACGACATCGCCGCAGAGTTCTCGCTCTCCAGAGAGGCCATCGATCGCCTCGAAGCGCTGATGGACCGCGTGCTGGCGTCGGATCAGCAGACCGATCTGCCTGGTCGTTCGCCCGAGACGCTCCACTGGAGCCAGCTCAGCGTCGATCACAACCTGTCCACACCCGGCCACGCGGTGTTCGAGAATCTCGCCGCCGCGAGCGGCGGGGCGCTACGCCCGCGGTATCGGCAGCTCAAGCTGCTGGGGCGCGGCGGGATGGGGAACGTCTGGCGCGTCCGCGACCGCGATCTGGGGCGCACCGTCGCCATGAAGATCCTCCGCGCGGAGCTGCTGGGCAACGCCGCGGGCGCGGCGCGGTTCGTGGGCGAGGCGCAGGTCTCCGCGGAGCTCCAGCACCCGGGCATCGTGCCCGTACACGAGCTGGGCCGGATGCCCGACGGCCGCCTCTACTTCACCATGCGCGAGGTCCGCGGTCGCACCCTCGGCGCGGTCATCCGCGAGGTGCACCAGAGCCTCTCTTCACCCCAGGACGCAGCGGGAGGGTGGACCTTCCCCCGCCTCATCGCGGCCTTCCACAAGGTCTGCGAGACCATCGCCTACGCCCACACCCGCGGCGTCGTGCATCGCGACCTGAAGCCCCAGAACATCATGCTGGGCACCCACGGCGCCACCCAGGTCGTCGACTGGGGCCTGGCGAAGCTGCTCCGGGGTGGCAACTCCCAGAGCATCGTGGAGCTGCCCACCGGCGAGCTCCCTCCCGACGCCACCACCTGGACGCGCCAGGGCTCGGTGGCGGGCACTCCGGCCTACATGCCGCCCGAGCAGGCCCGCGGCGAGACAGACCTCCTGGACACCCGCAGCGACGTCTACGCGATGGGAGCCATCCTCTACGAGATCCTCTCGGGGCGCGCCCCCTACGCCGAGCCTTCCGAGGCGAGCGTGCTCGAGCGCGTCCTCACCGGCCCGCCGCAGCGGCTGACGCCCAGCGCGCACGCGCCGGCGGAGCTCATCGCCATCTGCGAGCAGGCGATGGCCCGCGACGTCGCGGATCGCTTCCCCACCGCCAGCGCGATGGCCGGCGAGGTGGTCGCGTGGCTCGACGGGGTGCGCAAGCGCGAGCAGGCGCGCTCGGTGGTCCGCCAGGCCGAGGAGAGCGAGACCGCCGCCCGTGATCTGCGCGATCGCGCCGGAGAGCTGCGCGGCCAGGCCCGCGCGGCGCTGGCGGAGGTGGGGCGCTGGGAGCCCCAGGAGCGGAAGGCCCCTGCGTGGGCCCTCGAAGACGGCGCCGCGGAACTGGAGCGCCAGGCCCGCCACAAGGAGCTGGAGGGCGAGCTGCTGCTGGAAGGCGCGCTCACCCACGACCCCGACCTCCCAGAGGCCCACGCGGCGCTCGCCGAGCGGTACCGGGCGGTGCATGCGATCGTCGAGGCGGCGCGGAACATGGTCGGCGCCTCTCGCCTCGAGACCCTCCTGCGCACCCACGCGGAGGCGCTGCCCGACGGGCACCGCCAGCGTGAGGAGCTGTTCACCTACCTGCAGGGAGACGGACAGCTATCGCTCGACACCTCCCCCACAGGGGCGGAGGTGATCATCGAGCGGTACGCCCTGCAGCACCGGCGGCTGGTCCCCGTAGAGGCGCGCGACCTCGGACGCGCGCCCCTCCGAGACGTCTCGCTGCCGATGGGGAGCTACCGGCTGCACCTGCGGGCCGCGGGCCGCCCTCGGGTCTGCTACCCGGTGAACATCGGGCGGCTGCAGCGCTGGGACGGCGTGCCCCCAGGGGGGGACACCTCGCAGCCCATCCCGCAGCCGATTCCCCTGCCCTCGACACTCGCCCCCGACGAGGTCCTCGTGCCGGGCGGCTGGTTCAGCAGCGGGGGAGATCGCGCGGCCAGCAACGCGCTGCCCGCCCGCGCGATCTGGCTCCCGTCGTTCGTGATCACGCGGCGACCCGTCTCGCACCGCGAGTACATCCGCTTCCTCAACGACCTGCTCGCGCAGGGTCGGGAGGACGAGGCCCTGCGGTGGGTGCCCCTGGGAGATGACGGCGCGTCGATCTACCGACGCCAGCGGGGGCGCTTCGGGTGGGGCCACGCCGCAGGGCAGGGTCACACCGCAGGGCAGCGCTGGCAGTCCGACTGGCCGGTCACGCGGGTGAGCTGGCATGCGGCGCAGGCCCTGGCGGCGTGGCGCGCAGAGCGCACCGGCCATCCCTGGCGGCTGCCGGGCGAGCTGGAGTGGGAGAAGGCCGCGCGGGGGGTCGACGGACGCGCCTACCCGTGGGGGGATCGCTTCGATCCGTCGTGGTGCGCGGTGCGCGAGAGCTTCCAGGGCGAGCCTGGACCGACGTCGATGGCGCGCTTCCCCACCGACGAGAGTCCCTACGGGGTGCTGGGGATGGCAGGCGGAGTGAGCGAGTGGACCGCCACGACGTTCGCCGATCACGGACCGGAGGTGACGAACGGCAGCGTGCAGCCCGGGGCAGAAGACGGCGAGCAGGCCGTCACCCGCGGCGCGGGCTGGACGCAGACCGGGCTCTCGGCGCGGGTCTGCAGCCGCGGGTCACGCGCGAAGACGGGGCGACTGCTCGATCTGGGGTTCCGCGTCTGTCGCTCTTTCAGAGGAACCGATCGATGAGCTGATGGAACTCCATGCGGTCCACCAGATCGCTGAGGTAGTCCATCCGATCCGAATTCCAGATGACCACGGGCGACAGGTCGTAGCGGGCGACCCACCCCTCGTACAGCGTGTTGAGGGACTTCAGGTAGCGGGTGGGGATGTCCTGCTCGGCGGCGCGTCCCCGGCGCTTGATTCGGCGGCGGATCGCGGGGACGGAGCACCGCAGGTAGATCAGGAGATCCGGCGACTGCACGGCCGCGCGCATGGTCTCGTACAGCTCGTTGTACAGGCCGAAGTCGCGGTCGTCGATCCAACCCCGCTGGTGCAGGTGCGCCGCGAAGATCTCCGCGTCCTCATAGATCGTGCGGTCCTGCACCACGGCGCGATCGCCGCTGGTGAGCTGCATGTGCAGGCGGAACTTGTGGGTGAGGAAGTAGAGCTGGCTGCGGAAGGCCCAGCGCCCCATGTCCTCGTAGAACAGATCCAGGTAGGGGTTGTCGGTGAACGGCTCATAGACGGGCTCCAGACCGTACCGGTCGCGGAGGAAGGAGACCATCGAGGTCTTCCCCACGCCCATGTTGCCCGCGACTGCGATAAACCTCTTCACGACCCGGCCCCCGCTGGCGGGTCCTCTAATCGACAGGGTGCTTCGACAGGGTGCTTCGACAGAGCGCTTCGACAGAGCGTTCCAATCGCGCCCGTCCACGGGCCGCAGCGCTGACAGGGGATGATCATGAAGGTGCGTTTCTGGGGAACCCGCGGGACGATCGCCCGCCCGGGGCCTTCCACGGTTCGGTACGGCGGAAACACCACGTGCATCGAGGTGCGGACGAATTCGGGCACGCTGCTGGTGCTCGACGGCGGCACGGGGGTCTACGGGCTGGGCATGGCGCTGCTCCGCGAGCTGCCGGTGAACGTCAACCTGTTCATCAGCCACACCCACTGGGACCACATCCAGGGGCTGCCTCTGTTCACGCCCATCTTCATCCCGGGCAACACGATCAACATCCACGGCACGTTCGATCCCGTGTACGCCAAGAGCCTCCGCGACATCCTCGCGGGGCAGATGGAGTACTGCTACTTCCCCGTGCGGGAGTCCGAGCTACGAGCCAACCTGAAGTACACCGACCTGCGCAACCTGCAGCGCACGCAGGTGGGCGACGCGGTGGTCACCCCGGTGCTGATGAATCACCCGGTGCTGGCCTACGGCTACAAGGTCGAGGCCGACGGCGCGAGCGTGTTCTTCACCGGCGATCACGAGCCGCCGATCAACATCTACGCGCCCGACGACGAGGACTACTCTGAGTACGAAGAGATCATGGCGATGAAGAATGAGAGCATCTACGAGCATCTGAGAGACGTCGATCTCCTCATCACCGACGCCACCTACACCGACAGCGAATACCACAACGGCAAGGTGGGTTGGGGGCACGGGACGTTCAACACCAGCCTGGACATGGCGCGGTCGGTCGGGGCGAAGCGCCTGGTGTTCACCCACCATGACCCCATGCGAAGCGACGATCAGCTCGATGAGATCATCAAGGGAGTCAAAGCGACGCTGCGGCCGGACGATCCCCCGGTGGCGATGGCCATGGAGGGGATGGAGATAGAGCTCGGCGCGTGAGCTCCGTCACAGTGGTGACAACCGTTGACAAGGAAATCGCCGGGGGATCGATGGTAGGCTCTTGCCACGTCAAGAGCCCGTCACCCAGGTGGTTCCATGATTCATCGCTCAATCCGCAGCAGTCGCCGACATCGCCGAGCACCTGCCCTCCGCCCGCTCCTTCTGGGAGGCCTCCTCATCGCCGATCTCTCGTGCGGTGCATACGCAACTTCGCCGGCCGTCTCAGCAAAAGCGACCGTCGTGACCTCCGGGCTGCGACTCGCAGAACCGCTGAGTGCGACAGAATCCCAGGTTGAGGTAGAATCCCAGGATGAGGGGGAGACGCTGGGTGAGTGTAGGGTCGCTCCGATGGGTCCTGCCCCCACCGTCTCTGCAGCTCCTGCTGTGCCAATAGCTGTCGACACGGCCGTCGCGTCGGTGAAACCCGCGCCCCGCGAACGCGCGAAGCCCCGCCGGTCTGCGCGTCGCGCCCGGTCTCTCGACCCCCGCGAGCTGCTGGCAGGCAACGCAGACCTCCTGGCCGCCGCCGACGCCAACTTCGCTGCCATCGCCACCCTCGGCGCGCCGATGACGGCGCCCGAGCCGACTGGCCGCGGCGACGGCCTCCGCGGAGGCAGCGCTCCCCCCGACCGCACATTCGATCTCACTCCCGGGTCCGCCGCCCGCTCCAGCGCGATCGCGCTCCCCGATCAGACGGTCCCACGCCCCGGCTCCCCCCCCAGCCTGGCCGAGCGGATCGCCGGGTACGCTCCGCAGGTTCGCGCCTGCTACGAGCGTCGTCTCAACGCCGATCCCACGCTGGGCGGACGCCTGGTGATCGAGCTTCAGGTCGAGGCGGGAGAGGTGCACGATGTGGCGCTCACCTGGACCGAAGGCCGCGGCGATCGCGCGCTGGAGCGTTGCGTTCGCCGTCGCGCCGCGCGGTGGTCGTTCGACGCGGATGTCACAGGTCTTCTGGTTTCGCCCTACTCGTTGAGCCCGCGTGGGTCAGGCGCGTTATGACAACAGCGACTTGGCTGGAGGGTAGTATGTCCAGGTCCGCACACGCGGTGACCACATTGGAATCAGCGACCACGCGAGGTCCGGGTCCAGCTCCTGATTCGCACCTGCAGCATTCGGCCGGCCCACAGCACACGCCTGCTCCGGAGCACGTCGCTCTGTTCGAGCGGATCCTCCAGGACGCCCGCAGAACACCGCTGCAGTACGTCCGCGACTGCCTGGTGCCCGCCGGCGGGGAGTAGCCCTCCCGTCCAGGACGGCTGGCCGTCACAGATGCTGGATCGCCTGATCGGTCTGGAGACCGAGTACGCGATCCGCTTCTCCCCGGAGCGGGATTCGACCCACCCGGGGAACGCACAGATCTATCTGGCGCTCAAGGCCGCCCTCGCCGAGCGCGTGCTGCTCGCGGCGGGTGAGCGCGAGAGCGCGCGCGAGAAGGTCTTCATGGAGAACGGTGGGGCCTTCTGCTACGAAGTGCTCCCCCTGGCCTTCGACGGCGGCCTGCTGGAGATGGCGACGCCGGAGTGCCGCGGCCCCGCCCAGCTCCTCACCTGGCAGCGAGCGCAAGAGCGGCTGCTCATCGAGAGCCTCCCCCGCGCGCGGGAGCTCCTCGCGGAGATCGGTCACCCGGGCGAGCTGGGTCTCCTCAAGAACTGCCGCGACGCCGAGGGGCACATCTACGGAGCGCAGGAGAACATCTCCGTACCCATCGCCACTGGCCGCCGGCTGCGTCGGTACCACCTGGGCGTGGCCCTGCTGCTGCCCGGCCTGGTGCTGCTCACCCTCATCTACCTCCCGCTGGCGATCGCGCTGCCGCTGACGCTGGTGCTGATCGAGCTGGTGGTGCTGCTCGTCATGGGGACGGGGCGGCTGCTGCTGCGCGCGCTGGGTCGCACCCCTCCGGCGCCCCCCACGGCGCTCCACCAGCGGCTGGCACACACTCTCGGCCGCGCGGGAATGGCGCTCGATCTCGTGCTGCTCAGCCCGATCGGTGTGCCCTTCCTGGCGCTGCTGCGGCGGCTGGCGTTCCTCCGGGTGCGCCACGCGCTGCTGGCGCACCTGGTCTCCCGCCCGATCTACACCGGCGTGGGCACGCTGCGCGACGGGCGGTTCGAGCTGTCCGAGAAGGCCACCGCGATCACGGGCGTGACGCGCCGAACCCTCACCCCTTCCGACCGCTCGATCTTCGACTTCGGAAACCTCACCAAGCTGCTGTTCTCACCGCTGCTGCTCACGCCCCACCGTCTCCGCGACCTGTTCCGACCGGTCCAGCGCCTGCAGATCGGCCTGTCCAGCTCCAACATGGCGCAGGTCGCCGAGTACCTGAAGATCGGCCTGACCGCCCTGCTGGTGGAGATGGCCCTGGGCGATGCCCTGACCGATGCGCCGCGGCTCGCGCGGCCCATCGCGGCCCTGCAGACCATCTGCGCCGATCCCGACCTCCAGGCCACGGTCGAGCTCGCCGATGGTGAGACGGTGACCGCGCTGGAGATCCAGCGCCGTTACCTCGCGATCGCCCAGCGGTGGCTGAAGGACCACCCCACCCCCTCGCTGGAGACCCAGCGCCTGCTCGCGCTGTGGACCGAGGTGCTGGACGCCCTCGAGAACGCCCCCGCGCAGCTCGTGGGACAGGTCGACTGGATCACCAAGCGCACGCTACTGGACTCCGGTGAGCTGACACCCGCGGCGGCCAAGAAGCTCGATCTGCGCTACCACGAGCTTGGCACGGGCTACTTCGCGCAGCTCTCGGCGGCCGGCATCACGCGTGAGCTGGTCGACGCAGGCCAGGTCGAGCGCGCCATGACCCAGCCCCCCGAGCGCAGCCCCGCGGTCCAGCGCGCGGCCCTGCTTCGGGCGCTCGCCGACAGCGATGAGACGGTGGAGGTCGCGTGGGATCGCGCGCGTGTTGGGGGTCGACTGCGGGGGAAGGTCATCCGGTTTCCCACCGGCGACAGCGGAGCGGACTGACAGCAGTGAGCGTTCAGGCGCCGGGTGAGGCCGTCGGGGGAAGCTGAGTGCGCGCGTAGATCCGATCCACGTCGACTGCGCACCCCAACGACGAGAGCGTCAGCGCCCCCCCCGCCCCCAGCTCTGCCAATGTCCAGGTTCCGTCGTCATTGCGACGGTAGTGCTCCACCCGCTTCTTGTCCTGAGCCACCAACACATACTCTTGAAGAGAGACCAGGCGACGATAGTGCGCGAATTTGTCTCCTCGATCCCACGCCTCGGTGGACTTCGACAGGATCTCGATCAAGACCACCGGGTTGGTGACCGCGTGATCATCTTCGGGGTGGAGCTCGAGCGGACCACAGATGATCGACAAATCCGGGTAGGTCGCCAGACCGGTCTCGGGCACGCGAACGCGGAGATCGGAGCCGAATGGCTGGCAGGGGCCGTCCCCGAGCTGGCCGGCCAGCAGCACCGCGAGGTCCATGGCGATGCGCGCATGCGTCGGCGATCCCCCCGCCATCGCGAAGACCTCACCGGCCAACCAGGTGTGGCGCTCGTCTGAGCGCTCCTCAAGCGCACGATACTCGGTGTAGCTGAGGCGGGGCACGCGTGCTGGGGTGGGCATGAGACCTCCCGGGTCACCGATCAGCTACCCCGCATGCGCCACCCACGCCTCTTCTGCGGTCAGCGCCCGATTCTTCACCGGCTGGATTTTTCTGTACACCTCTCCCAGCAGACACTCCCGCCCGTCCACCGTGAGCAGCCGCCGGAGCGGGATCCCGAACAGCGCCTCGTTCCGCTCCAGGTGGGGTAGAATCAACGCCTGATCCGCCTCGGAGAGCCCCACAAGCTCCCCGCCGTTGAGCTGCTCTGCCCCCACCTTGCCGTGCGGATCGCGCACATAGATCGCCCCGCCCGATGCCAGCGAGAACAGGTTGCCCCCCGGGTAGGGCTCGGGCAGCACCTCCAGCTCACCGGCCGGCGTGAAGCGGACCCCATTCAAGATGACGAACCCGCCGCCGTCCAATGGGTTGCCTGCCATGAACGACTCGGCCAGATAATCGAGGCACGTCCCGTTGATCACCACGCGGGGTCCCCCGACGGCGTTGATCATGGGCCGCCCGGCGGCGCTCCCCAGCACATACAGGTGTCCGCCCTTGGCGCCGTAGCCGAACGCCTGGCCGACGTCGCCGTGGATGACCAGCTCCCCCGAGCGGATGATCTGCGCGATCTGATCCTGGGCGTCGCCGTGGACCACCAGCGTGGCGCCGTCGATCCCGGACCCCAGGTAGTCTCCGGACGAGCCGTGGACGTCGAGTCGCACGCCCCGGCTGTCCGGGCCCAGCCCGCAGCCGATGAAGCGGTGCCCGCGGCAGCCCAGTATGGCGACTCGACGCCAACCCAGCGCGACCAGCGCGACGATCTCGCGGGCCAGCGAGTCATCTCCCTCGACGGGGAACCCGACCGCGTCGATCAGCACCTGCTCGTCCCCGCTCAGCGGGCGCGGCCGCTCGCGACCGCGGGCATGCACGCAGAACCCCGAGCCCGGAGTCGCCGTGATGGCGTCGCGGAGCTGCCTGCGGGCGTCACCCACCGCCGCGACCCACGCGCTGCGGCGGATCGGGCCGGTAGGCGTGCGCCGATCTCCCAGGTGGTCGAGCAGGGCCAGCGCGTCTCTGCGCCGCCGGGGACGCGTGGCCGTGATGGCGCGCAGACACGCCAGGGCCCGCCCCGCCTTCCAGCCGGGCAGCGCCGCGAGGATGTCGGCGCCGCGGGGACCAGGGGCCCACTCGCCGTCCCAGTCCAGGCCGCATGGTTCAGAGTCGGCGTCTCCCGGCTTGGGATCGCCCGGCAGGTGGGGCTCGACCGACCGCCCGAATTTGTCGCGGATGACCAACGTGGGGTGCTCCGGCCCGGGCTCCAGCTCGAAGCAGAACGCGCCGCCGTCGGAGTGGCTGCCGCCGCGCGCCACCCAGGTGTGATCGGGCCGGGGCCAGTAGCGGTCGTCCGCTTCGGAGAGGCTCTCCAGCACGGCGTCGATCACCTGCTTCTCGGAGGCGCAGAACGCGATGGCCGTCTGGCCGCGCTGCACCGCGAACACCTGCGGGCGCAACATGCTGGTGTCGGTCACGCCGATCAGCCGCTGCCGCCCTCCCAGGCTCTCGGCGATGATGAAGAACCACGGTCCGTCGGGCGAGCCGTGGATGTGCGTGCGCTGCACCGCGCTGTAGGCGGCCTGACGCTCCGGGGGCAGCAGCGTGAAGTCACGCTCGGTGGTGGGCGCAAGAGACTCGATCACCATCTCGAGGGGGTAGCGGTAGGTCCGCCGGTGCAGATCGTAGACCAGCGCGGAGACCTCGGTGTCGGTGCCGAACAGCGGCTGGATGCGACGCTGGGCCAGGTACCCGCAGATGCTCTGATAGTTTGCGAAGTCGCCGTTATGAACGAGCGCCTCGTTGAGTCCGATGAACGGGTGGGCGCCACCTGGGTGCCACACGCGACCCTTGGTGGGGTAGCGATGGTGCCCGATCCACACCCGCGCAGTGACGTCGTCCAGCTTGTAGTACCGGATGACGTCTTCGGCGTAGCCGACCATCTTGAAGACCAGCAGATCGCGGGCATGACACAGCACGAACGCTCGGTTGCCGCGCTCACCCGCGTACAATTCTGCGTTCAGCGAGAACGAGACCTGCGCGATCAGCTCGCCTGCAGCCGTCTCTTCATCTTCCAGCCCGTGCAGTCTGCCGAAGGACACCAGCACATCGGGGCGGGGACGCACGAAGTACAGCACCACATCGGGCGGACGCACCTCGATCCCGGGCAGCACGCGGTGATCGGGCAGGGTGGTGGCGACGTGGGTGTGGGCGATGGCGTAGTTGGCGGCCAGAAACCGAGACTCGGTCTCTTCGCGCACGGCCGGATCCAGGTAGGCGATCCCCACGACATGGTGACTCGCCAGAACCTCTGCGGACACGCCCCACTGTGTGGGGTCCAGGCCCGCCAGGGCCACGCCGCCGCCCTTGCCGTTTCCGCGATTGCGCATCTGGGAGAGCGCCCGAACGAGGTGACGGCCGGCCACCGGCTGCTCGCTCGCCAGCCCCACCACGCCGCAGCCGCCCTCGGCGGGGGCCTCTGGCGGAAGGAACGGTCCCAACCGATTCAGAAGTTGCTCGCGGGACCGGGTCAGGGCTGTGACGCGCTCCGTCAAGATCCCTCCGGAAGATACCGAAGCAGATCCGTGCGTCCCCGCAGCTTCGCCACATCATCCAACCCGACGCTCGCCAGAATCCCCTGAAGCTGAAGCAGCAGCCCCCCATACAGCCGCCCCAGCCGCGCGGCGGCGTCTTCTGGCCGGATCCAGGCCGAGAGCTCCGGATCGGTGGTCGTCAATCCAAACGTGCATCCCCGCCCGCGCTCACAGTTGGAGCAGCGCGTGCAGCCCAGCGCGATGAGCTCGGTTGTGGCGATCACGCAGCCGTCGGCCCCCAGCGCGATGGCCTTCGCCATGTCGGCGGCGGTGCGTATCCCCCCGCTGGCGATGAGCGTGATGTGGTCGCGGATCCCCTCGCGCTGAAGGTGCCGGTGCACCCGCGGGACCGCCAGCTCGATCGGCATCGCGATGTTCTTCTTCGCGATCTCGGGCGCCGCCCCGGTGCCGCCGTAGGAGCCGTCGAGGTGGATGATGTGCGCGCCGGCGTAGGTTGAGCCCACCGCCACCATGTCCACGTCATGGGGCGTGGAGACCTTCACGCTGATCAGCGCGCGGGGGTTCACGGTGCGGACCCAGTCGATGTGCTTCTTGTGGTCCTCGACCGAGTACACCGAGTGGAACGGAAACGGCGAGAACAGACTCACCCACGGCACCGATCCGCGGAGCTGCGCGACCGTCGTGGTGGACTTGTCGCCCAGCAGGTGACCGCCGAGCCCCGGCTTCGCGCCCTGGGCGTACTTGAACTCCACCACCGGCGCGTGCTGGATCGTCTCCTCGCGCACGCCAAACAGTCCCGTCGCCACCTGGGTGATCACGTGATCGCGGTAGGGCACCAGCCCCCCGGGGTAGCCGCCCTCGCCGGTGCAGGTGAGCGTGCCGTGGTCGCGCGCCGCGCGGGCCCGCGAGACCATCACGTTCTCCGAGACCGAGCCAAAGCTCATGCCGCCGCCGTACCAGGGCAGCTCCAGCACGCGGCGCGGACGGGGGCAGTCCGGCCGGCGGTTCAGCGGCAGCCGCACACCGATCGTGGTGGGGTCGGCGATCTGCTCGTGGGCGGCCGCTGGAATGAACTCCAGTCGATCGAAGCCGCCTCCGGAGCGACCCCGCCGCACCCGGGGGTGGTCGTCGGGCGGCTCGCCGGTCTCCGCCATGTGCCACGCCGCCACGATCAGCTCGGGGGTCCAGCGGGCGTCGCCCAGGGCGGGGGGCAGCCCCGCCTCCCCGCTCGCGCGGGTCTTCCAGCCCTCGCGGAGGTACCGGGTGACCTTGTCGATCAGCGCGGGGGACGGCTCGCTCACGCGGGCCTCCCGCTCGACAACGCGGAGCTGGGCGCGAAGCCAGCGATGTCCCCGAAGGCCTCGACCTCCAGATCGCGCTGGAACATCGCCCGGCCCAGCTCCCCGCGCAGGCGACGCACCTCGCGGAGCCCCATCGCGCCCATGATCTCCAGCAGCTGATCCCGCCACGAGGCGGCCAGGTTGACGAGCCGCTGCACCGCCCAGTCGGGCTCCAGCGGCCTGGGGAGCGCGAAGCGGGCAGCATCTTGGGATCGGCACACGCCGTCAAGGTGACCCTGGAGCGCGACCATCACCGGGGTGTCGAGCGCCACAGCGTCGAGCCCGCAGATCAGCGCCTTCGGGACGTGCTCGGCGGCGATGATGCCCCCGCTGCCAAGAAGCGTGACGCGATCGCGCAGCCCTGCGTCCAGCAGCGCGCGATGGGCCGCCATCAGCAGGTCGAGCGTGAAGGCCGGGCGATCATCCGCGCCCACCCCGGCGCCGTGGTAGTCGGCGACCAGGTGAATGACCGCGATCCCCTCAGCCACGGCCTCTCCCAGGCGCGCCAGCCAGCCGCCAGCCAGCGGCAGCCGCAGCGCGACGATCGCGCCGGTGGCCCGCGCCGCGTCGATCAAATCCAGCTCGGTGATCTCCATCATCCGCGGGCGCCCCACATCGGCCAGCTCTGAGGCGGTGGTGACCAGCGGGACGATGCCCGTGGCGTCGCGGGGGGCCACGGCGGCGGGCAGCACCGCGAGCGTGCCCAGGCGCGCGGCGGCGGCGGCCAGGATGGGGGCGATCTCGTCGGTGTGCGCCGTCGGCGGGGCGTCGAACAGCAGCGGCAGGGGCACGGAGATCGTCTTCAAGGCCTGCCCCTCCGGCACCGCGGCCGCCCCGCTCGAGTCAAACGACAGGTGCAGCGGCTTCTCGCCGATGTCCACCCAGGTGCTGATCGCCTCGCGACCGTGGATGCCGTCGCGTGTCGGGCGCACGATCTCGGACATGTCCGTCCACATGCCGTCCCACCCGCGCCCGCCAAACCGCCCGCGGTAGCCCTGCCCCCGCACCGGAACCGCGCCGTCGCGTGCCTCCGCGTCGACCGTCTGCACCTGCTTCGGCGTAAAGTAGGCGTCTCCGATGTCGGCCAGCGCGGGGTTGGGGGTCACCTCCACGACCCCCGGATGCTGCACCGTGCAGCGCAAGCAGCCCACGCACAGCTCCGGCCGCGGCGCGAAGCCCCCCACCGGCCCGGAGAACACCCCGTAGATGCACGGGCGGTTGAGCACGACGTCGAGGTCTCCGCGGTAGTGCAGGAACTCGCTCATCAACAGGCGGGCCAGCCCCAGCCTCCCCACCTCCACCTGAAAACGGTGCGGGATCGGGCGCCGGTCGGGGACGGGTCGGGCGTCGATGTGGTAGCGGGTGCCGTGCCGGGAAGGGTCCGGACGAGAAGGGCGCGTCGCGTGCCGCACAGGCCGCCTCCGTAGGAGCCCCAACCTCACCCGTGGCTCGCCGCTCCGCAAGGCGGCGCCTCCAGCGATAGGCCACCCCTTCCATGACACCTGCCATGACCACGACGTCCGACGCCTTCGCATGCTGGCTCGACCGCTCCCGCCAGCGGTTCGACGACGCGTCGTTTCGGGAGATCCGCAAGGGGGTCCAGGCGCTGTCCAGGCAGTACCTCCACCGCGAGGGCGGGCGCTGCGGAGCGATCACCCACCGTCATCGCCAGGCGGCGTTCGTCACCTACTACGCGCCGCTGCACTTCCTCACGGTGCGCGGGGCCCTCGACCGGATCACCAGCGGCTCCCCGGCGCGGATCATCGATCTGGGGTGCGGCAGCGGCGCGGTCTCTGCGGCGATCGGGGGGAGCCTCCCCTCCCCTCCCCGGCTCCTGGGCATCGACCCGGCGGACTGGGCGCTGCGCGCCGCCCGCGACACGTGGCAGGCGTTCGGGCTGTCGGGGCGCACGCAGCGCGGCTCGCTCCCCGGAGCCTTCCCGCGGGTCCGAGGGGGAGATCTGCTCGCGGCCGGGTGGTGTCTGAACGAGCTGGACGACGACGCGCGCGCGGCGGTGCTGGGGCGCACGCGGGGCGCGCTGCGTCGGGGGGCGGGTCTGCTGATCGTGGAGACCGCTGGGAGCCGGCTGGTGCCGTGGTGGGGAGACTGGCGTGAGGCTCTGGAGCCGCTGGGAGCCACCGACACCCGGGTGGGCTTCGAGCTGGACCGGCCGGAGTGGATACGTCGGATGGACAAGGCGGCGGGGCTGGATCACCGGAGGTTGAGCGCGCGGCTGCTGTGGAGAGCGCCCGCGTGAGCGGCGAGCTTCGGTAGACTGGTCCACACGCAGATTTGGAGGTCCCATGCGTCGGCTCCCCCTCGTCCTCGGTCTGACCCTCGCCTGCAGGGGCGCAGACAAGGGCTCGACCATCGACACGGGCACCGTCGCGACGGGCAGCACCGCGCTCGACGCCGACGGCGACGGGTACGTCGGTGATGAAGACTGCAACGACTCCGACGCCAGCGTGAACCCCGGGGCGCTGGAGCAGTGCGACGGCATCGACAACAACTGCGACGGCGACATCGACGAGGGGGCGACCACTACCTTCTACGCCGACGCCGATAACGACGGGTTCGGCGATCCCGCTGCGACCACCGAGGCCTGCGGGCAGCCAGCGGGCCACGTGGCGGCCGGCACCGACTGCGACGACAACGACGACCAGAGCTTCCCCGGCGCGCCGGAGCGCTGTGACGGCGCAGACAACGACTGCGACGACGAGATCGACGAGGACCTGGCGGAGATCTGGTATGCAGACACGGACGGAGACGGCTTCGGCGACGCGGACGCCCGCACGGACGACTGCGATCCGGACGACGGCTGGGTGGCGGACGCCACCGACTGCGACGACACCAACGCCAGCGCATACCCCGAGGCTGAAGAAGCCTGCGATGAGACCGACAACGACTGCGACGGAGAGACCGACGAGGGGGTCACGCAGACCTGGTACACAGACGCCGACGGAGACGGCGCGGGCAGCGATGAGACGATCGAGGCATGCACCGAGCCGTCGGGGGCCTCGGAAGAAGGCGGCGACTGCGACGACACCGACCGCACCGTGAGCCCGTGGGCCAGCGAGCTGTGTGACGAGATCGACAACGACTGCGACGGCGCGATCGACGAGAGCGACGCAGCGGACGCGAGCGACTGGTACGCAGACGGCGACGGAGACGGCTACGGAGACGCAGATACGGCGCAGTCCGCCTGCGATCAGCCCTCGGGGCATGTCGCAGACTCGAGCGACTGTGACGACGACGACGACTCGGTGAACCCGAACGCCGTGGAGACCTGCAACGATACAGACGACGACTGCGACGGCGATATCGACGAGGACGCCACAGACGCGACGACCTGGTACGCCGACGCCGACGGCGACGGCTACGGAGATGCAGATACGGTTGAGGTCAGCTGCGACGCGGCGAGCGGATGGCTGGACGACGCCACGGACTGTGACGACACCGACGCGGCCATCAACCCCGGCGCAGAGGAGGTCTGTGACGGCGCTGACAACGACTGCGACAGCACCACCGATGAGAACGCCACCGACGCGGCGACCTGGTACGAGGACAGTGACGGAGACGGCTTCGGCGCAGACGCGACGGTGGCCTGCGACCAACCCACGGGGCACGTCGAGGACGACGGCGACTGCGACGACGGAGACGACGACACCAACCCGAACGCCGCGGAGACATGCGACGGCGCAGACAACGACTGCGACGGCGCCACCGACGAAGACGACGCCACCGACGCGAGCACCTGGTACATAGACGCGGACGGAGACGGATTCGGTGTCGCAGACACCACGCAGTCTGCATGCGCAGCGCCCTCCGGCTATGCTGCCGAACAAGGCGACTGTGACGACACGCTGTCCGACGTGAACCCGAACGCCGCGGAGGTCTGTGACGAGCAAGACAACGACTGCGACGGCACAGTCGACGAGAGCGACGCAGCGGACGCGAGCGACTGGTACGCAGACGACGACGGAGACGGCTACGGAGACGCAGATACGGCGCAGTCCGCCTGCGATCAGCCCACCGGATATCTGGCCGACAGCTCGGATTGCGACGACACGAGCGCCTGGAGCAACCCCGGCGCATCCGAGCTCCACGACACACAAGACAACGACTGCGACGGAGACACCGATGAGGATCTCCACCTGGGCACCGGCGCGGACGGCGCGCTGTCCGTCACCACCGATCTCGATCTCTCGACGCAGATCAGCGGTGCGCGGACCGACGCCGACGCAGTGACCTACGCGGTGCTTGCGTTCGGCGGCACAGACAGCGTGGTGGCCGATCAGACCGTCACCGGTCTGGACCCGGGAGACGAGGTGCTGATCCTCAACCTGCAGGGGAGCGAGAGCGCGTACGCCAGCGTGGGGGCCTGGGAGCTGGCCTCGGTTGACGCGGTCTCGGGCAACCAGATCACCACGATGGCCGATCTCACTGCGGTGTGGGGAGAGACCGACAACACCGACCTGACGGATCAGGTGGTGGTGGTGATGCGGGTGCCCCACTACACGGACGTGGACATCTCGGGCGGCGCGACGCTGACCACCGCGGGCTGGGACGGCGCCTCGGGTGGCGTGCTGGCGTTTCGCGCGACCGGCGTCGTCACCATCGAGGACGGCTCATCCGTCTCGGTCGACGCGCTGGGCTACGCGGGGGGCGCGACCGGCAGCACCGACAACTGCGACGGCTTCCAGGGAGAGAGCACCATCGGCCTCGGCGACGGCGACGGCGACGGCGACGGCGTCTGCACCGCCTACAACGAGGACTACGGCCACTGGGCGAGCAACGCAGGAGGCGGCGGCGCGCACATCACCGGTGGCGGCGGCGAGTACGGCGGCGGCGCCACGCCGGGGGACTCCTGGACCGGCGAAGACGCCACCGCACCCGAGGCGGGCGTGGAGTACGGCGACGCGGAGCTGAGCGCGATCTTCCTCGGCTCGGGCGGCGGCGGGGTCTGGAACGGCGGCACCGACAACGAGGGGGAGAACCCGGGGCCCGGTGGCGCCGGGGGCGGCGTGCTGCTGGTGGGCGCGGGTGAGCTCATCGCCGAAGGCGCCGGGGCGATCCGGTCGGCCGGAGAGTCTCCCGAGCACTGGTCGTACGGGAGCTGGACCTACGGAGCCGGCGCGGGGGCGGGCGGCTCGATCTGGCTGATCGCAGACAGCCTGGAGCTCGCTGCCGACGCCATCGATGCCACCGGCGGGCTCGGGGTCTCGGACGTGGAGCGGGTCGGCGGTGACGGCGGGGTCGGGCGTGTGCGCCTCGAGTTCGACACGTGCAACGGCTACGCGATCGGCGACGCGGGCGCGGACACCGCGGTGAGTGACGCCGCCGATCCCGATCCGGGCCACACGGCGGCGCCCTGAGAGGTCGCTGACCGCTCTTCCGAGCGAAAGCCTACCGGCTCAGCGACCGTCGGCGATCTTCTGCGCCAGACGCGCGACCTTGGGATCGACGTCGCGGGTCAGGGCGTCCAGCTCTGGCAGCGCCGCGGCGGCCTCGGCGTCGATCCGGGACAGCCCGCGCAGGGCATGCAGCCGAACCGAACCGACGGCGTCTGCGCTCGCCAGCTCTGCCAGCGCGATCGCTGCGGCGGGATCACCGATCATGCCCAGGGAGCGCGCGGAGCGTCCACGCACGCCGGCGTCGGCGTCGGAGAGGTGTGCGAGGAGCGTGGGGACCATCTCACCGGACACGTCGAGCTGCTTGCCGCAGACCCAGGCCGACATCTCGCGGACCATCGGATCGGTGTCGGTGAAGCCGAGCGCCACGACATCCCGAGCGTCTTCCCACGGAGCGCGCGCCATCACCTCGACCATCAAGCGCCGCACGTTGGGATCGGCCTCGCGCTCGAGCAGGGGGGCGATGGCCCCGGCCCACTCTCCGCCGGTGCGGGGCAGGGCTTCGATCAGCGCCGCGCGGGTCGCGGGATCATCGTCGCCGATGGTGAAGCGCTCCAGCAGCAGCGGAGCGGCCTCGGGGACGGCCACCTCGGGCCCGAAGCGGAGGAAACCGGCGCGGGTCGCCAGGGGGATGGCGTCTGCCACGACCGCCGCGAGCGGCGCATCGGCGGCCAGCGTGGGGGACGCGAGGAGCAGGGCAGGAGCGAGAAACAGGTGGATCATTTCGACCTCGATGTTGCAGACAGACCCCGTCGCGAGCGGCTGGAGTGGGGGTCGAAGGTGGTCTCAGGTGCAGTCCGACCGAGGAGGCTGTAGCGACCCCTACGGTGACGAGGGAGGACAATCCCGGGGCCGCATGCGGCTCTCAATCCGGCCGCGCAGCAGGGGGAAGGAGGCGCCATCGAGGTTACTCCAGGAGGTGGGCGGCTTCGGTCCACCAGTCGTCAGCGGGGGTACGGATGGCGTTGGTGCCGCAATGCACCTCCCCCAGGTACCAGTGGTACGTCTCAAAGTCGTCGATCCAGTGGATCTCCGAGCTCGACGGGAGCAGCGACTCGAACTCGGCGATCATCGGATCGCTCGACTCGGAAGCGGTCTCGGCGCGGAAGAACGGGTCCGGCGGGAAGAGGTGCGACGTGCCGTCGGCCTCCATGAAGAGCTGCAGGTTGGCGGTGCCCGGGATCAGCGCGGCGCTTGTACCGCCGCAGCCCTGCGCTTCCTCAAAGATGGCCGGGATGTAGATGATGTCGTTGTCGGTGAGGCCCAGCTCAGCCTTGAGGATCGCGAGGTTCGGGTCGAGGTAGTCCTCCTGGTACTCCTCGTTCTCCATGCGCAGGGCGTCGTCGCTCAGGATCTCGTCGACCGTGGTGTAGCCGTGGACCTGACGGTACCGCGGCAGGGCGGTGCCCCGCAGACCCTCCAGGGAGGCGAAGCCCTCGTTGGTGTCGGAGTACACCATCCAGAAGCCCTTGGGGGCCGCCGGGTCGGGCACGAAGGTGAAGAACTCGTCGACGTGGCCCACGCACAGGAAGCCGATGTCCAGGATGAACGGATCCTGGAGGCGCATGTCCTGGAAGAACGCCTGGATGTCCTCGTTCGGATCGAGGTTGCGACCGCTCTCGCCCCAGTAGATGCGGCCGAACGGGTAGTCTACGCCGCCCACCGTGACCGGCGGGGCGATCTCGATGTTGCCGCCGTAGTCCTGGCTGGTGCCGTAGCCGGAGCCCCACACCATCTTCACGAAGTCGGGGCCCTCAAGCTCGTTCTCCGGCCATGCGTCCAGCTGACGGTCGCGGATGAGGTCGAGCACCACGTCGACGCGGTGACCATCGCTGGCGGTCATCGTGCCGAACTCCACCTCGTCCTGAACCCAGGGATCGCCCTGGTAGGCGTTGTAGTTGAGCTCACCGAAGCCGCTGTTCCCGAGCACCGAGGTGAAGGTGTCGAGCATCTGCTCGTTGTCCCAGCCGCGGCTGCTGGACGCCAGCGACCAGATGTACTCGCCCTCCTGCAGGTGGTGGTTGAGGATGACCGGCGCACCCAGCAGGTTCACGGTCTGGCTGTCGAGCTCAGAGCCGTCCGTGTCGAGGATTGCGATCTCCAGCGCGCCGCTCACCAGCGTGTCGGAGAACTCGATCTCGAACTCACCCGAGCCGGAGGTGACGGTCATCGAGTCGCCGTTGAACGCCAGCACCTCAGAGGTGCCCTCCCACACGCGGATGGTGTTCGCGCTCACGTCGGTGAGGGTGACGGTGATCGACTGTCCCTCTTCGAGTTCTGCGACCGGCAGCGCCAGCGTGATGAGATCGTTCTCGCTGCCGAGCCCCGGCCCGTTGCCCTCGCCCCAGTCGGCGCGGCCGTTCTCGTTGTCGTCGTCGATGTTGGGCACGCCGTAGAGGTCGTCCAGCCCCAGGGAGATGCCTCCGGTGGAGCCGCCGCTGGTGCTCCCGGAGGAGCCGCCGGTGGTACCCCCGGAGCCGCCCGAGGTGCCGCCAGAGCCGCCGCTGCTGCCCGAGCCGCCACTGGTGCTGGTGGTGTCGGTCTTTGGGGGGTACTGATCTCTGGTCAGCTCGTCGTCATCAGCCTTGTCATCGCAGGCGAAGAGGAGACCCGCCCCGAGGAGAAGGGCAGATGGGATGGGATGGCGCATCGGAACTCCTTGCAGCGGATCATGGATACCCCGGTCCAGACGCAGCCGCCCCCAATTGTCGATAGCGCTGTCAGATCCCCACGATCTGGAGCTGCTTGACCGAGAATTTCTCGTAGAAGCTCACGACGTCCAGCTCATCTGCCAACGCCGCATGCTCGTCGGGCATGCGCGCCTTCCGCGCCGCGAACCGCATCTTGTCGCCCCGCACGCCGCTCTGCGCATACAACGAATTCATCAGCACGTAGCATTGGTGATCGTCGCTGTCGTTGTAGCCGGGGAACACCAGCTCCACCCACTCGTAGCTCTTCGGGTTCTTCTGCCAGCCCGTATACGCCGCTCGCAAGCGGGGGTGGGTCTCGATGAGCTGCTCGATGGCCTGACGGTCGCGATCTTCCATGGTCCCTCCGGGCGCTCGGACGGATTGAGCGCGCGGCACTGTACCATCCCCGCTCCGTCACGATGATCTGGTGTGAAAGATGATGGCGATCAGCGCGCTCTGGTTGGCGTGGTCCTGCGCCGACCCCCCTCCGACCCTCGAGCCGCTCCCCACAGCCTCGGCTGACCAGCGGGAGCGGCTCGAGCGCTACCGGGCCGACTGCGCGGCGGGCGAGGCGCGCGGCTGCGCAGCCCTGGGCTCGCGCTACCTGAAGGGGGACGGCGTGGCGCGGGATCCGGCGCGCGCGCTGGCCCTGTACCAGCGCGCCTGCGCCGCCGGTCAGCGCTGCGCGGTGGTGGGCGGCATGGTGCTGGAGGGGCTCGGCACCGCCGCGGATCCCACCGCCGCTGCGGGGTGGCTGGAGCGGGCCTGCGAGCAGGGCGAGCCGGAGGGCTGCGGAAACCTCGGGGTGCTGTACCAGCGGGGGCGCGGAGTGCCGACCGATCTGTCCGCCGCCGTGCGCTACTTCACGCGCGGCTGCGAAGGCGGAGACGCCAGCGCCTGCGCCAACCTCGGCTACCTCTACCAGTACGGCGACGGTGTCTCCGCCGATCTGGAGCGCGCCCGCGGGTACTACCGTCGGGCCTGCGACGCCGGAGATCGGACCGGCTGCAACAACCTGGCGGTGCTCTCCGATGAAGCCATCACCGGCCAGATCCTGAGCCCGTCAGACGGCGCGCGGATCGACGTGCCGCGGATCCCCGTGGGCGTGACCCTCCCCCCCGGCTTCGGTCTCGACACCGAGATCCAGCTGCTCCTGGATGACCGACCGATCCCGGCTCCGCTGCTGGTGGTGCGCGAGGGGCTCAGCGGCGCCGGGAAGGGCAGCCTGGCCCTGGCGGCCTTCGACCTGTGGGATGTCGCGCCCGGCCCCCACACGCTGGTCGTAGATCTGCGAACGCCAGCGGGCGCCGCGACCCACCAGCAGACACGCCTGCGCTCCCGCTTCGACTGGAGCCCTCCGCCCCATCGGGTGATCGTCCGCACGGTCGACGCGCGGGGCCGGCCCGTCGAGGCGCGGGTGCGGGTGGAGGGACCGACCGGGCCCGTCGCCATGGGCGGACCAGACGCCGATCGGCTCGATCCCCAGGGCCGCGCGGCGCTCCTCCACAGCGCCTTCTCTGCGGGCGGCGTGACGCGGCTGCGGCTGGACAGCGGCCCCCATCGACTGCTGGCCTTCGCAGGCATCACCCGCGACCTCGGGCTCGCGGAGCTGGAGGTGTCGGGCGACGTCGAGCTGACGCTCGCGCTGCCCCGGGTCGTCGACATTCCCCGCGAGCTGGTCGCCGACCTGCACGTCCACACCCGCGCCAGCGCCGACGCCCATCTGCCCCATCGCCTGCGAGCGGACAGCCTGCGGGCGAGCGGCCTGGATGTGGCCGTGATCACCGACCACCGCGCGGTCACGGCCATAGATGAGCTTCAGGCCGCCGCCGCTCCCGTGCGCCTCGTCTCTGGCGTCGAGGCGGGGCTGCGCGACACCGAAGACGCCAGCACAGGCCACGCCAACGTGTTCCCCGCCGCGCGTGGCTGGCAGGAGCGCCGTCCGCAGAGTCTGGCCGATGTGGTGGCGGCGGGCCACAGCCAGGACGCGCTGGTCCAACTCAACCACCCACGCGGAATCCAATTCAACGACGACAACCCGCCCCGCCCCTGGGCCCACGCCCTGTTCAACCACATGGCCCTCGACCCGGGCGCCGGACCGGACGCCGCCCCGTGGCTCACGGCGGGCGCGCGCGGCGAGCGCGCCGCCGACATCGACGCCCTCGAGGTGGTCAACCGCTTCTCCTGGCCGCTGTATCGATCGGTCCGCGCCGACTGGTTCGCGCTGCTGCGCTGGGGGCTGATCCCGACCGCCACCGGAAACAGCGACTCCCACGGCCTCGCGCTGGAAGAGGTGGGCGTGACCGTGAACCTGGTCCGCGCGCCCGAGCCCGGGGAGGACGACCTGGAGCCTGTGCTCTGGGAGGCGGCGTTCTTCGAGTCCGTGGCCGCCGGGCGGGTGCGGGTGAGCACGGGTCCGCTGGTCGATCTGGAGGTGATCGGAGAGGGGGTCGCCGGCCCGGGGGGCACGGTGCGCCCCGCACAGGACGGCACGGTGACCGCGCGAGTCCGGGTGGAGGCCGCTCCGTGGGTGCCCGTACACGAGCTGCGCCTGGTGGCGAACGGCGCGCTGGTGCTCCGCGAAGATCTCGCTCCCCTGACCGGAGCGGTGCTGCGGGCCGAGCGGAGCGTCACCGTCCCGATGCCCGCGGACGGCTGGCTGGTCGCAGAGGCGGGCTGGCCCATCGCCGACGAGCGGCGGCACCGTCTCGACGTCGGCGGAGTCTACAGCGAGGTCGCCCCCGGATTTGTTCCGATCGGGTTCACCAACCCGGTCAAGGTCGACGCGGACGGAGACGGGCGCTGGGCGCCGGGTGGGCGTTCGCTGTCAGCGCCTTGAGGCGCCCACCAGGCGACCCGATCAAGACAACAGCGACACGGTGGCCTGGTTCAGGTTCCTGGCCTGCGCCAGCGCCGCCACACCCGACTGCTGCATGATCTGAAGGCGGGTCATGTCGGCGGTCTCTGAGGCGTAGTCCGCCTCGTCGATGTTGCCGGTCGCCGTGACCAGGTTCTCCCAGTAGGTCTGCGCGTTGTCCAGCGCAGAGTCGATGCTGTTCTGCACTGCACCAAACGACGAGCGGTACTGATTCACCGTGTCGAGGGCGGCGTCGAAGGCGTCGATCGCGCTCTGGGCGGAGCTCACATCGAGCAGGCTCACCGACCCCGCGGACAGGGACAGCGTGCTGGTCCGCAGATCGCCGAGGGAGATCTCGATGAGATTGGCGGCGCCGTTGTCGACCCCCACTTGGACGTCGATGTCCGCGTCGCTGCCGTCGGTGAGCTGGAGCCCGTTGAACTCCGTGACCGACGCGATGCGCGAGATCTCTGATCGCAGGGAGACATACTCATCCTGAATGTAGCTGCGCTCGCTGTCGGCGAGCACCTCCGACGAGCTCTGCACCGCCAGCTCGCGCATCCGCTGGAGGATGTCTACGACCTCGATCGACGCGCCCTCTGCTGTCTGGATGATCGAGATGCCGTCGTTGGCGTTTCGCATCGCCTGCAGCGTGCTCAGGCTGATGGACTCGCGGTTGGTCGCCACGCCGAGGCCCGCGGCGTCGTCGGCAGCGGTGGTGATCCGCATCCCCGAAGACACCCGACTGAGCGTGGAGTGCAGGCTCCGCGTGGTCTGGTTGAGCGTCCCTGTTGCCATCAGGGAGGCGATGTTGGTTCGCGCAGTGAGCGACATGGTGGACTCCTCGGCGGTAGTGTTCTTCGCTGGTAGAGCAGCGTCCCGGTACCCCCACTTTCGGATGACCTGGCCGCCCACTTTATCCGCGGCACGAAAAGTGACGATTACAATAACGCAGCACTGAAGTGAATTATCGGCAGGCGGACGGCGCGAACGGCGCGTGAATTGTGCTCCGCGACTCCGGTCTGGGCGCGGCCGGTCGATAGGCCCCTGGACCGACCCGATATGGTAGGGGAAACCCCCACTGAGGCCCACCATGCTCACCGCGCTCCCCGCGTTCGTCCTCCTGGCCTGCCAGCCTGCGGAGCCGGGCCGGGATCCGGGCGACGAGACCGCCACCGAGTCGATGACGACCGACACCGGGACGCTGCCGGCCCGGGGGGACTGCAACCCCGTGGAAGACAGCCACTGCATGCTGCCGTTCCCCTCCGACTTCTTCCTCTCGCCGGATGCGCAGACCGCCACGGGGTTGCGCGTCGATCTGGGGCCGGGTTCGTTGCCGGTAAACGTAGACGGCGTGGGGATGGACCCCACCACCTGGAACGAGAAGGACGGCTTCTCGACGCTGGGCGCGCTGCTGGTCCACCTGCCCGGCGCGAGCACAGGCGACCTCATCGGCCACGAAGACCTGGGCGCGTACCTCGAGGCCGACGCCCGGACGGTGATCATCGACGCGACGACCGGCGAACGTCACCCGCACTTCGTCGAGCGCGAGGCCGCAGCCGCCGGCACCGGACGCGATCTGCTGTCGCTGCGGCCGGTGACGCCGCTGGCGCACGCGACGCGGTACGTCGTCGGGATCCGTGACCTCACGGACGAGGCGGGAGATCCCGTAGCGGCCCCCGCCGGCTTCGCGGCCCTCCGGGATGCAGAGACGCCCAGCGATCCCTATCTCAGCGATCCCGACCTCTGGCGACAGCAGGACCACTACGACGAGGTGGTCTTTCCGACGTTGGAGGGCGCGGGCCTTCAACGCGACGAGCTGACCCTGGCGTGGAGCTTCACGACGGTCAGCGCTGAGAGCTCGCTGGGTCGAACCATCTGGATGCGGGACGACGCGCTCGCGCGCCTCGCGGACGGTGAGCCCTCCTACACCATCAGCGAGATCGTCGAGGCGGACTGCACGGGCGACGACCCACCCGCCGCGGGTCGCACGGTGCGCGGTGAGCTGACGCTCCCGCTGTACCGCGCGTCCACCGATCGCGACGCGCTGCTGTCTCGCGACGACGACGGCGCGCCGTACTACACCGGCGAGACGGAGGTGGGGTTCAGCGCCGTGATCCCCTGCGATCTGCTCACCTCACCCCGGCCGGGCCGGCTCGTGCAGTACGGACACGGGCTGTTCGGCGGTCGCGGAGAGGTCGAGAGCGACTACCTCGCAGAGATGGCGCAGACACACGGACTTGTCTTGTTCGGGATGGACTGGACGGGCATGAGCGCGCTCGATCTTCCACACATCTCGCTGATGCTGGTCCAGGAGCCCGGAAACTTCGCGGTGATCCCCGAGGGCGTCGCGCAGGGTCTCATCGAGCTGACGGTCGCCGGACGGATGGCGCGCGAGACGCTGGCCCTGGATGATGCATTCATGCAAGACGGAGAGCGCCTCATCGACCCCGATCTGCAGTCGTTCTACGGAAATTCCATGGGCGGAGTGCTGGGCGGCGCATACCTGGGCCTCTCTCCAGACATCGACCGCGGGGTGCTGGGGGTGGCGGGGATGCCGTTCAATCTGCTGCTCAGCCGCTCGGCGAGCTTCGCGGACTACCTGCGCATCATGGCGGTGATGTACGACGACTGGGCCGACATCACGGTCTTCCTGACGGCGGCCCAGACCCTGTGGGATCCGGGCGAGGCGGCGGGGTGGGCCCACTACGTCACCGCGCCGCTCGACGACACCACAACGGCCAGGGATGTCCTGGTGCATGCCGCCATCGGAGACGCCAGCGTGCCCAGCCTGGGGGCGCACGTCATGGCGCGGGCCTACGGGATCCCCTTGGTGACGCCAGCCCCCCGCGAGGTCTGGGGGCTCGCTGCGCAGGAGGCACCGACTGCGGGCTCGGGGCTGGTGGAATTCGACTTCGGAGTGGAGGAGCCGGTGGCGTCCATCCCCGCCGACGAGGACGCGGGCGCGCACGACGGGCCTCGGCATTCGACGGCGGGTCAGGAGCAGATCGGGGTGTTCCTCACGACCGGGACCATCGAGAACCACTGCGATGGGGCGTGCGACCCCGACTGACGGGTACAACAGCTCCGAGGCAGGCGGGGGAGACTGCGACGACCAGAACGCGACCGTGGATACGCCGACCGGGCTCTTGTTCACCGGGGGGGCGTTCTGGAGGCCCGCTCCTCCTCGACCCGCCGCTCGTACATCCGAACCAACACAACCGCCAGCCCGATCCACACCACCACCAGCCCGACCGCCAGCCAGCTCACCCAGCCGCCAGCACCCATCGCGATGAGCCCCAGCAACAGCAGAGACGTGCCGCCCTTGGCGACCCGGTAGCCCAGGATGTCGATGATGCTCTTTCCCTGGCGCTTCTGGGCGTCGGTGAGCGGGATGTAGAGGATCTCCCGCGTGGCCCGCGAGATCGAATAGTCCATGCCCTTCGAGGCGACCCTGGTCACCATGGCGGTGGCGAACCGCGGGCCGAACAGGAACGCCCCCAGCGTCGCCGCGAGCACCGCGGGGATGGCTACCAGCGTGAGCGACACCCCGAGCGATCGCAGGATCAACCCGGCGGCGGCGTTCAGCACCATCGAGAGGACATCGATGGCCGCATGCACCTGTCCGTTGATCGCCGTGCGGATGTCGGTGTCGGGGTACGCGATCTCCAGCCAGCCGTTGTAGCTGTAGTCGATCAGCGTGATCACCACCTGCACGACCAGAACGAGCAGCAACATCGACACCAGGTACCGGCTGCGCCGCAGCACCCCCCAGCCGGCCGACAGCGGAATGGTGCTCTGGGTTGTGTTGCTTTTTCGACGAGCCCCCGCCCCGGTGTGACGCGTCAGCGCCAGCGTGCCCAGCCAGACCAGGACGAGCAGCGGCGGCACGACGAGGAGGGTCTGCTCCGTGCCCAGGTGCAGGGCCAGGGGACCGACCGCGAGGTTGCCGACGAGGTGTCCCAGCGCCCCCGAGAGGTTGAACAGCCCGTAGAGTCGCTTGGCCTCTCCCACCAGATGCACCGTGTTGGCGTAGGTCCAGAAGATCTCCACCATCACGACGATGTAGACGTCCTTCCAGACATACAGCGAGTAGGTCTCGTCGACGAACTGGTGGCGAATCAGCAGCGCCACGAGCAGAGCCGCGCTCACCAGCGACGTCGCGCCCAGCAGCTTGACCAGCGAGCGCTGCACCGCGAAGCGGTTGTACAGCGGCACCACCACCATCACCGCGGCGGCCACCAGCAGCCACGCCAGCGGCAGCCCCTCCCGGCCGTGCGCCTCGAGGAACAGCGAGTCGGTGCTGGGGCGGGCGATCCCGTACCCGACCATGATCGTGAACGCGAGCGCGCAGAGACCGGCGGAGCGTGCGGTGATCACAGGCGGTGGATTCGGTTGCCGAACGGGACCCGAGGCGCGTCGCGCAGAAAGGCCACGACGATCTCCTCGGTGGAGCGCCGGGAGCGCTTCAGGCTGCCGTCGATGCTTCCGGCGTCCAAGCCATGGGTGACGCCCGGCACGGAGTACTTGTGGCCGACCACCAGCGCGGCGGTGGAGATCTGCAGCTCATTGGCGAGCACGACCTCCGGTCCGACGCTCATCGAGTTGACCTCGGCGCCCGTCGTCCGCAGCCAGGCGTTCTCCGCGGGGGTCTTGGTGCGCGGACCCGGCACATACGCGAAGACCACCCGGCCGGCGATCGGACGCGCAGACAGCTCCGCGACCCGCTCGGAGAGCCCCGCACTGAACAGGCCGCCCTCGACCACCAGGTGCCCCTGCTCCGGGGAGCCCGCTCCGGGACCGGGATCTACGAACATCGTGCAGGAGGACCCGTCCGGCAGGCGGTTGTCGGGCATGAACAGATCGTCCACCAGCAGGGGCTCGAACAGCGGGACGTCAGGAGTGAGCACGCCGCATGAGCTGGTGATGAGCAGCGCCCGGCAGCCGACCGCGGCCAGCGCGGCGGTGTGTGCGCGCCAGGGCACCTGGTTGGGCAGGAAGCGATGCGGGACGCCGTGCCGAAAGATCACCCAGGACCCACCGAAGGCGAACAGCTCGGCGGAGCCGAACGCTGTCTCCACTACGACGCGACGGAGCTCCACGCCGTCGAGCACCGGGCGCCGAAACGCGCTCCCGAGGATCGCTGCGACGGTCACAGGCGGGGCTCTTCCGGCATCCGGGACTATCGAGCGCCGTGATCGATGGTGGCGACCACCATCCCGCGGACATTGCGCCGGCTCTCCCGCTCGTCGCCCCCGGCGCTCAGGCCGAGCTTCACTCCCGGGGTCACGGACGCCTGGAACTCCGCCATCCAGACCAGCTCCCGCTCGCCCTGGGGAGGCAGCGCGGCGATCGCGAGATCGAGGGCCCCGCTGTGGTGCCCCAGGCCCGCGACCGGCCCTGAGAGCGCCAGCGGCCCGCGATGGAGCTGTCCGAAGGCGTGGAGCGCCGGCCAACCTGCCCAAGCCACTGCAGAGGGGGCCAACGCGAGGATCCCCATCCCACCGAACGCGAGCAAGGCGTCGTCGCGCACCAGCGCCGCGCCCGCCTCTCCGCCGAGGTGATCGCCGTGCCAGCCCACCCGCGCGGAGGCCTGTCCGGAGAGCGCGAACTCCCCCTGCTGGGTGGTGGGGGCGTCGTAGCTGCCGGCGTCGGCCGGCGAGAGCTGCTCCTCGCTGATGGCGAGGGCCGGCGCGAAGGTCAGCGAACCGGCCAGCACCAGCCCCCCGGGCTGCGAGGACGACAGGTGGCGGCGAAGCTCACCGAACAGCACCAGCTCCCGCAGATCGGTGCGCACCATGGGGGTGCCGTCGAACCGCGCGTAGCTCCCGCCGCCGAACGAGATGGTGTGCTCGTCGTCCGCTCCAACGGGCGCAGCGCCCATCAACACGAGGCAGAGCGTCGCGAGACCCAGCCGCGCCCCGCCCCTCTTCCTGGCTCTGGCGCTCAAGGACACGGCCAGTCCCCCAGCTCGAGCAGGTTGTTGGTCTCGTCGCACTCGGCCAGCGCGTCGTCGGCGTCGAGCGCCACCCACAGGCCGCCCGGCCCCCAGTCCTGCTTGGTGAGGGTCCAGGTCTGCGTGCGCTCGACCCCGCCCGAGGCGACGGTGGACACCACCTCGACCGCCTCCGCCGGCCCGTCCTCGGAGTAGCGCAGCAGCGCCACGCCCACGTCGGTGGCGTCGAGCAGTCCGTGGTTCTCGATGGTCACCGAGAGCAGGACCCGATCGGCGCTGCACTCGTCGAGGCACAGCTCCGCGTCGCCGGGGGTGACGTCGCTCAGCCAGTGCCCCGGCCCCAGCTCGGCGCCGCCCGCGCGGAAGCTGTTCCAGGTGAGCCAGTTGCGATCCGGCCGCCGGGGGATCCCGCCGTCGCTGTCGATGTTGGTGATGTGGTAGGCGTGCTGGTTCCACACCTCGCGGGCGGGCGCCCACGACTCGCTGGCGTCGCCGATGACCGTGACGCCGCCCCCGCCCTCCCCCCACAAGTCGTTCGAGCCGATGATGATCTCCCTCGAGCCGTCCGCGTCCACCTCGGCGACGATCGGGTACTCCATCAGCGTGCCGGAGGCGTGGCCCCCCTCCTCCATCAGCACCGCCCCCGTGGTGCCGTCGTAGATCCACAGGGTGTGCTCGTCGGCGTAGACCACCTCCGCGGCGCCGTCTCCCTCGAAGTCGAACACCGCGCTGCCGGTCACCGAGCTGGAGTCATCCTCGGTGGGGTTCGACCACAGGATGGCGCCGTCGGTGTCGTAGAGGGTGTAGTACGACAGCCCCGCCACGCCGATCTCCGGGGCGCCGTCGCCGTCGAAGTCCGCCACGGTGGGCGGCCCGCCGCCGCTGCCGGGCACCGCCACCGTCCACAGCAGGTTGCCGGCGTTGTCGGTGACGGTCACCGCGTTGCCGCCAGCGCGCACCAGATCGGGCAGCCCGTCTTCGTCGAAATCGCCGACGGCCGGCCAGCCGTCGCCGTAGACGCTGTCGCTCCACAGGGTGCTGCCGTCGCGCTCGTAGATGTGGCTGCCGGCGATCACCTCCAGATCGCCGTCGCCGTCCCAATCCACCGCGAAGGAGCCGCCGTGGGAGCCCCCCCGCCCGCCGTCCCCGATGCCCACGAGCGCGCCCGTGTGATCGAAGATCTGCCGGCCGAAGATCACCTCGCCCAGCCCGTCGCCGTCCAGGTCGGCCATCGCCGGGTAGCCGTAGGCGGAGATCTCGCTGCCCGCCGCCCACACCAGCTCGCCGCTCTCGCCGGCCACGCAGACCACCGCGGCGGACGTGCCCGCTGCGCAGACCTCCGCAAGGCCGTCGCCGTCGAGATCGCCGATCGCCACACCGCCCGAGCCGTAGAATCCATACCCGCCGCTGTCGGACATCGACCACAGCGTGCCCGAGCCGTCGCCGCTGATCGCCGTGAGCGTGCCGGCGCTGCCGTAGGAGCCGCCGGTGTAGGCGGTGAAGGCGATGTCGGGGATGTCTCCCGGGCCGGCGCTGCCGTCGCGATCGTCGTCGCTCAGGTGACCCACCACCGGCGTCATCATCAACATGTTGTAGCCGGACACCACGTCGTTGCTCAGCCACTGCCACTCGATGACCGGATCGAACGTGCCCACCTCCGGGTCGGCCAGGCACTCTTCATCGACGATACCCAGACCGACCTGGGATGGACGCCAGTCGCCGCAGCTCGGCAGGCTGTCGGTCGGGGGCCCCGTGTCTGCGCTGCTGGTGTCGGGCAGGCCGACATCGCCGGTGGCGGTGGTCTCGGTGGTCTCGCCTGTGACGCTCCCCGGATCGCTGACGAAGTCATACTCCGAGCAGGCGAAGAGCATGACGACGAGTGGGGTGTGACGGATCATGCGGGCCTCCGGCGGGGGACTCCGCTTGAGGGTATCCCATCCGCGCTTCTTCACAGCCGAATCTACGGCGCCGTGAATCCACAGCCCTTGTGCGCCCCGTCGCACCACGGGGCATTCCCGCTCTGCCCGCAGCGGCAGAGCGCGCCTTTGGTGACGTGCGCGGTGTTGCCCCCCGAGTCGGTGACCGACAGCGGCCCCTTGATGCCCACCGGCCCGTTGGGGAACGGCGTGAGGGTGACCGGCCCGTCGCCGCCCGCCTCTCCCGACGGAGCGACGGTGCCCGCATCGGAGAACGCGCCGGCATGAGCGCCGTCGCAGTACGGCTTGCGCGCCGAGCGGCCGCAGCGGCACAGGAAGACCTCCTCCGACTCCGCGCCAGCGAGCACGATGGCTCCCGTGCAGCGGATGGGGCCATCGGGGAAGACATTGGCGGTGTTGGACACGGAGCCTCCTACAGCAAGTGCTCAGGGTCGGTCTATCACGCGGGCCCATCACGGAGACGGCTGCAGCTCGACCAGCCCACCCGACTCAAACGACAGCACGTCCACCGGGCAGACCGCGATGCAGATGCCGCAGTGGATGCACGACGAGTTGGTGTTGTCGAACGGCGCCTGGTTCTTGGCGAACGCCATCACGTCCACGCCGACCTGGCAGTACTTCGAGCACTCCGTGCAGGTGATGCACTTGTCGTTGCTGACGATTCGCAGGCGGCCGAACCACGCGCTCAGCAGCTTCATGTAGTTGGCGAGCGGGCACCAGTAGCGGCACCACATCTTGCCGCCGAAGAAGGGGTAGAACCCGATGGGCAGCACAGCCACCAGCCAGAAGTCCACCACATAGGCGTACGACGACCAGACGGCGTTGTCGCCGTGGGTGTCGAAGAACAGCACGATGGCCGCCGCCGAGCCGAAGGCCCAGATCAGCACGAGGGTGGCCTGGAACTCCCAGAGGCGGGCGCGGTGGCCCTTGGGCGCGAGGTGCCGCCAGGTGTCGCCCAGCGTCTCTGCGAGTCCACCGCAGCCGCAGATCCAGGTGCAGAATCGCAGGCCGTGGAAGCGCACGAACAGCGGAATCACCCCGAACGTGAGCAAGGCTCCGGCGCCCATGAAGAACCACTTGAGCACGGCCGGATCGCCGTCGTACCACCAGAAGAACGAGTTGTAGAACAGGGGGAACGGCTGCGACAGGCCCCAGCCGCGCCAGTAGTGCTTTGCGTACTCTTCGCCGAACGTCGAGAGGAACTGCAGGAGCGCCCCCTCCACCAACACGAAGAACCCGAATTGGAAGCCGATGATCGACGCGTAGCGCCAGTACTGGTGCTTGTCGCGGCGGCCCCAGCGGCGCGCGGCGCGGATCCCGAAGGTGGTGACCACCGCTGTGTAAAGGAGCGCGTACCAGGAGTTGTGTCCGACAAAACCCACCGCCGACGTCGCGGCGTCGAGCACCCCCGAGATGGCTCCCTGAATCGAGCTCTTTCCGCCCGGGTGGAACAGCCAGCTCAGCCCGGTCGGTGCGGGCTGCGCGTCGAGCGTGAACGGAAAGACAGGCGAGCTGCTCTTGACCGCATACAGCGCGTACACGGCCAACATGCAGATGGTGAGCGCAAGCCAGCGCGCGGGGCTCCAGCGACCGGTCAGGGCGATGCCCGTCTTGTCGAAGAACGCCAGCGGCAGCTCCGCGCCGATCATCTCAAAGACGTGCGCGGCGGGGCGCTCCAGCGGACCGTCCGGCCCCTCCAGCGTCACGATCTCAGCGCCGATCCCCGTCAGCCGGGTGGCCAGCAGCAGCTCGATTCGCCCCTCCGCGGCCGCCGCCAGCACGGCCTCGCGGTTGCGCTCGCGCGGGTAGGTGAGCGCGGGATCGATGGTCGCCAGCACCACGCGGCAGTCGTCGGCTGCAAGACGCAGCGCCGCCTCGCAGGCCACGTCCCCGCCCCCGTAGACGAGCACGTCCTGTCCCGCGACGGCGTCGGGGTCGTTGAGCGCATGGGAGACGCGCGCGGCATGCTCCACCTCACCGGGCACCCCCGCCTTGCGCGGGTTTCCGGCCTTGCCGATGGCCAGGATCACCTTGCGGGCCTGGTAGGTGTCGCGCGTGGTGGTGACCTCCACCAGACCCTCGCGACGCTGGATGTCGGTGACCTTCTCGAAGCAGCGCAGATCGATGCCGGCCTCCGTGGCCTGCGCGAGCCACCGCTCCAGCAGCACCTCGCGGGTGCACTCCTCGAACCACACGCCGCCCTGGAGCGGCACGTCCTCGGGCTCGGCCAGCAGGAGCTTTCCGGGCGTCATGTTCTGCACGGTGTTGGCGAACCGCTCGCCCTCCAGGCAGACCGCGCGCAGCCCCAGCTCCCGGGCCCGCATCGCCGCGGCGAAGCCCGACGCGCCCGAGCCGACGATCACCAGATCGAAGGCCCCCGGCGGCGCCGGGTTGGCCTTCAGGTTGGGTGCCAGCCGCTCCACGAGCGCGTGGCCCTGGTTGATGCCCAATTTGATCAAGGGTGTCCCCGCGACCTCTCCGGCCAGGTAGACACCGGGCACCGTGGACTGTCCCTCTGCGTCGATCTGCGGAAGGCGCGGATACGACGGCTCGGCTCGGTCCGGCCGCAGCAGCGCGCGCGGGTCCCGCAGGACGGCGATCAGCTCCATGGCGCGAACAGGTCTGCGTGCAGCGGCGCTCCTGGGCATGGCGCTCCCCCCTGGATGGCCCACAGACGCCCCAATCCGGCCGCCGTTACCCCGCTCCAGTCAGCCCTGCTCCAGTCAGCCCTGCCGCCCTTCGAGCGGACGGCGGGCGATCATCACCTGGTGTCCCGCCCGATGGAAGATCCGCAGCACAAACTGCATCGGCAGATCCACCAGCAGAAAGAACGCGACCAACACGAGCCCGAGGACCGCGTCCAGCATCCGGCGCTCCAGCGGCCCGCCGTCCTCAGGAGACGGCCCGACGACGCGCATCATGCCGATCGCCAGGCTGGCGACCGCCTCTCCGGGGAACAGCATGCTCTGTGCATGCACCACCTCGAGCCCCGCCGCCTCGAACGTGGCGCGCAGCGTGGCGGGCGTGAAGTGTGACAGATGCTGGGGCACCAGCAGCGGCAGCCACGACGCGCCGAACACCCGCCGCCACAGACCGCGGTAGTCGGGCACCTCCACCACGCACAGGCCCCCGGGGCGCAGCAGGCCGCGGGCCTGTGCCAGCGTCTCCACGGGATCGGGGTCGTGCTCCAGGCACTGGTAGAAGGTGATGACGGTGAAGTCTTCTGCCGGCCAGTCGGCGTCGCGCAGCGCGCCAACCCGGTAGGTGGTGTGCTCGCGGTTCAGGGCCGTCGCCAGGTTGTCGGCGTCGATGTCGGAGCCGAAGGTCGCGCAGCCGGCGTGGCGGTGGGCCGCCTCCAGGAAGGCCCCGAACGAGCAGCCCACGTCCAGAAGGCGATCGTCGGCGGTCACCTCCCGCACCTTGCCGATGGTGATCAGGCGGTACCTGCACAGGAGCTGCCCCAGGCCGCTGGCGTAGAACTCGCGGGCAGACTCCGCCTTGCTGCCGCTGGAGTAGGCCTCGGCGTAGTAGAAGCCGAGCCCCTCGCCGGGCGTCGGGCGGGGGCGGGTCGCGACCAGGCCACAGGTCTCGCAGCGCTGGAGCTGGAACACGCCGGGCTTGCGCCAGATCCAGTCGCTGACGCCCTGAAGCACGGTGGTGAAACCGCCGCTGCCGCAGAGCAGGCAGGGGGGCGATTCAAGGGGGACGGGAGCCTCGATGGAACGCCTCCGGGCGGATGCGAGCCGTTATCACGGAGGCATCGGAGGTCCCCATGAAGCTGCACACCCCGTCGCTCCTGGCCGGAGCCCTGGTCGCGTTCTCGGTTCAGGCCCTCGCCGAGCCCGAGGCGAGCCCCGCCACTACGCAGGCTGCCACACACGCGTCGCTGTCCACAGCGCCGGCTCGGCAGGTACCGAGCGGGAAGGCGAAAGTCACGATCCTCGCGGAGGGGCGAGAGGCGTTCCTGGGGCACCTGTGGATGGACGGCGGCGGTGGGGTGCCGGAGCACCGCGATCCGACAGAGGAGTTCATCTACGTGCTGGAAGGCAGCGGGACGCTCCATGTGGACGATGCTGTGTTTGAGCTCAAGGCTGGGGACGCGGTGTACATGCCGGCGAACGCAAAGGTTCGGTTTGAGAATGGACAGGCGCCGTTGGTCGCGCTGCAGGTGTTCGCGGGGCCGGAGTCGGCGGCGAAGTATCAGAAGTGGGAAGAAGTGCGTTGATTGAGCATTGAGGGCCCCGCCGCAGGCTTGATCGTGCTCAGCCTCGCACCCAGGCAGCGGTGAACGCCACCGCGTCATCCAGGATCACCGGGTCAAACCCACGCGCCTCTGACGGCCCGGCGAACAGCAGCCGCACGCCTTCGAGGCGGGCGGGTCCGACGAGCGCCGCCGACGGGCACCGCCTCTGCATCTGTGCGCGGTCCAGGTTGCTCCCGAACGCAAAGTAACGAGGGATGGCGTCCTACCAACGCGACCAGGGCCGCTGCACCAGCCCGGCGTTGGAGTACCGGTGATCGGCGGTGATCTCCTCTCCGACCCAGCTCGGCAGCGTCACGTCCGCGTTCTCGTCGGGCAGCTCCACCTCGGCCAACACAAGCCCGGCGTTCTCCCCGTGGAAGACGTCGATCTCCCAGACCCACCCGCCGAACGGTACACGGTAGCGCGTCTTGTCGATCAGCGGACGCAGGCAGAGAGTCTGCAGGATCTCTTCAGCGTCGGAGACCGGCAGCGGGTTCTCGAATTCCAGCCGGCGGGCACCCTCGGAGCGGCCCTTGATGGTCATCGTGGCGCGGTCCCCGGCGAGCCGAACCCGGACCGTGCGCTCGGGGACCACCGACAGGTAGCCCTGGCACATCCGGGTGCCGGGGTCATCGCCGCGCCATTCATCTCCGACCACCAGGAAGCGTCTCTCGATCTCTACGCCCATGGTCACTCCCCAAGCTGGTCGCGCCTCGTGTGTGGAACTGCCAGTCGCTCAAAGCAGATACCTCGAAGCTGCCGGAGCCCGCATCCTGTCGTCGCGACGGATAGGCCTCCCGCTGGAGGTAGGATGGCGCAGCGTTTCTCAGATCAGGTGGTGTGGATCACCGGCGGGGGCAGCGGCATCGGCCGGGCCACGGCGCTCCGGTTCGGCGCGGAGGGCGCGAAGGTCGCGATCTCAGGCCGTCGGCGAGAGCGCCTGGAGGCGGTGGCGGCCGAGATCAGCGCCGCCGGAGGACGGGGCGCGGCGGTGCCGTGCGATGTCAGCGACGACGACCAGCTCGACGCCGCGGTCGCCGACATCCTGGACCGCTGGGGCCGTCTGGACGTGGCGCTGGCGAACGCCGGGTACTCGGTAGGCGGAAAGGTGGCGTCGCTCGATCGACAGACGTGGCAGCGGCAGCTCGAGATCAACGTGGTCTCGGCCGCGATGACCGTTCGGGTCGCTCTCCCCGCGCTGCGCGAGACCCGAGGTCGCCTGGGGCTGGTCGGCAGCGTGGCTGGGTTCATCTGCGCGCCGGGCATGGGCGCCTACAGCGCCAGCAAGTACGCGATCCGTGCCCTGGGAGCCACCCTCTCGGTGGAGCTGCACGGCAGCGGGGTCTCCTGCACCACCGTCCACCCCGGCTACGTCGCCTCGGAGATCGCGCAGGTGGACAACGCCGGCACGTTCATCGCCGACCGGGTCGACAAGCGCCCCTCCAAGCTGCTGTGGCCGGCCGACAAGGCCGCGGGCGTCATCGTGAACGCGCTGTATCGACGCCGCCGCGAGGTGGTGTTCACCGGACACGGCAAGGTCGGCGCGTTCGTGGGTCAGCACCTTCCGGGGTTGGCGCACGTCGTGATGCGCGGGGGCATGTTTGGCAAGAAGTGACGCTCACCCTCGGGTGAACACCCAGGTGCGTTCGTCACCGAGGCCTGGATCGAAGCGGTAGCCGTCCCTGTCGAACTCCCGCAGCCCCTCCGGCGACTCCAGGCGCCGCTCGATGGCGTACCGGGTCATCATCCCGCGGGCCTTCTTGGCGAAGAAGCTGATCACCCGAGCCTTTCCGTTCCGGATCTCCTTGAACACCGGGGTGACGACGGGGGCGTCGAGGGCCGCGCGCTTCACCGCGCGGAAGTACTCGTTCGAGGCCAGATTCACCACTGTGCGATCGGCGTGGTCCTCCAGACGCGCGTCGATCTCCCGAGCGATGCGGTCACCCCAGAACGCATAGAGCGTTCTACCACGGGGATTGCTCAGTCGGGTCCCCATCTCCAGCCGGTAGGGTTGGATGACGTCGAGAGGACGCAGCAGCCCGTACAGACCCGACAAGATGCCGACTCGTTGCTGCGCGAACGCCAGATCGGCCTCGCTCAGCGTTCCGGCGTCCAGCCCCACATACACGTCGCCGGCGAAGGTGAGCAGCGCCGGGGTCGCCCCCTCGGGATCGGCGTCGGTGGACATCGCCCGGAACCGCTCGCGGTTGAGTCGGGCCAGGTTCTCGCTGATGCCCATGAGTCGGCGCAGATCTCCCTCCTGCAGACTGCGGGTCACGCCCATCAGGGTGCGGGCGTCATCCAGCAGCGCAGGGCGCGTTGGTGACTCGACGAGCGCGGGCTCGGCGTGGAGTTTCTTGGCAGGAGAGAGGAGGAGGATCAACTCACCACTCCAGACGCACGTCGTAGGCGTGAAAAAACCGATCTCGAGTGAGCAACACGAGCTCCTCGCGCCGTGCCTGCGCGATGAGGAGTCGGTCGAAGGGATCGCGATGGTGGAGCGGCAGGTGGCGCACGGCCAGAGCGTGCTCCCGGGAGATCGAGAGGACACCGATGCCCTGCCCGGTCAATTCCCGTTCGAGGAGGAGGTCCAGGGGTTCCCCGAGCTGCAGTCGGCCCAGCGAGACCTTGATCGCCATCTCCCAGACGCTCGCGACGCTCAGCAGCAGCGTGGTGTCGGGATCGAGGAAGCGGGCTGCCGCAGCGGCCGAGAGGCGTGGATCACCGGCGACGGCCCAGATGAACGCGTGTGTGTCGAGCAGCACCCGCACGGGATCACGCCTGACGATAGGCGCTGAAGTCATCGAGGGGCGCGTCGAAGTCGTCGGCCATGCGGATCTTACCCCGGGATGTGCCCAGCTCACGCCGCGGCCGCGCCTCGCGCACGACCACGAGCCGCACCAGCGGCTTGTTCCGTCGGGCGATGACCACGTCTTCGCCAGCCAACGCGCGCTCGATCAGGCGAGAGAGCTGGGCCTTCGCTTCGTGAACGTTCACCGTGGTCATCCCGCGCTCCCCTGCTGTCGTAACCTGACCAGGTTTGTTGGACCACTCAGCCCCTGGTGGCTCCGGCCGCCTACGACCCGGGGTGGCCGCTCTCCAAAATGTCTCGCATCACCACAGCCATCGGCGCGATGTCGCCAGCTCCGGCCTGTTCGCGGATCGAGTGCATCGACAGCATCGCGCACCCCACGTCGACCGTGGACACGCCGAGCTGGGCGGCGCAGTACGGACCCACGGTGCTCCCGCAGCGGATCCCGCCGCGGATCACGAAGTCCTGCGCGGTGATCTCCCGCTCCAGACACGCCAGCCGGAAGCGCGACGCCGACAGCGAGTCGGACTGGTAGCGCATCCGCGCGCTCGTCTTGATGACCGGCCCGCCGCCCATCAGCGGCTTGTGGTGGGGCTCGTGGCGATCGGCGTGACCGGGGTGCACGCCGTGGGCCATGTCCGCCGACACCAGGTAGCTGCGCGCCAGCGCCCGCTCAAGACCGCCCGGCGCGCGCCCTACATGATCGCGCTCCAGCAGCCGCAGCAGGTTGCGCAGCAGCACCGACTCCGCGCCCCGCGCAGACACCGAGCCCACCTCCTCGTGGTCGTACAGCACCACCACCTGCGTGGCGGCGGACGGCTGAGCGTCGTGCAGGGCCTCCACCGCCACATAGGAGCAGAACTGATTGTCCAGGCGCGGCGCGAAGATGAACTCCCCGCGCACCCCGCCGAGCGCGGGGGCCTGGGTGTCGTGCAGACCCAGCTCGAAGTCGAGGATGTCATCGGGCGCGCACCCCAGCTGCTCCGAACAGAGCCCGCGGATCCAGCCCGGCTCTCCCTCCAGGCTGCGGCCGAGCATCGCGACGAGGTGTCTCTGCTGATCCAGCTTCAGGCCCTTGTCGTTCACCGAGCGATCGAGGTGGATCGCCAGGTTGGGCAGGCGCGCGATCGGACGATCGATGCGCACCAGGCGCGTGGTCAGGCCGCCGGGTGTGCGCAGCCCTACCCGCCCCGACACCCCGAGGTCGCGATCGGTCCATGTGGCGAGGGTCACCCCGCCGTACATCGCCAGACCCCACTGGTCGTAGCCCTCCGAGGAGAAGTCACACCGGGGCTTGAGGCGCAGGTTGGGGGAGTCGGTGTGGGCCACCACGATGCGGAAGCCTCCTTCAGCCGGCGGCGCGGTGCCGGTCCGCCAGGCCAGCAGGGTGCCCGCCTCCCGCAGAAGTCCCCCCTCGCCAGCGCGCAGGGAGCGCGGCGCGTCGTGGCGCTGGTGCTCGACGAAGCCCGCAGCCAGGAGACGGGCGGCGGCGGTCTGCACACAGTGGAAGGGAGACGGACTGGAGGCGATGAAGCGGAGGAGGCCCTCGGCGGTGGCGGGCATGCGGCTCCTGTGATGCTAGCGCGAAAGCGCGGGCCTATCGCGATCCGTGAGGTGTGTCCGCCTCGCTGACCCGGCGCTGGATCAACGGTCCGCGATGTTCGTGGGCGCGATCGAGGGCAGACCCGGCATATGCGGACGCGCCCCGCTCCTCACGGGTAGCGCCCCGGACAGAGCCGCTGCGCCGCCGCCCATGGATCGGCGGCGTCGCGCACCGGACCCAGCGTGAACGGCAGCAGCAGCTCGGTGACGAACTCCACCGGCTCCGGGTCGGTGACGAGCTGATCGAGGAGCGCGGCCGCGATGGGGTACCAGGGGGCGGCGTCTCCTGCCCAGGGCACCGCCACGCGGCGATCGCCGTCCGGATCGGGCGAGCGGATGAACGCCAGCTCGTCCTGGAGGATCTGCCGGAACGTCTCTACCGACACCCGCCCGTGGGCGACCTCGGCCCACAGCTCCCACCGCGAGCGCTCCGTGGTGGCGAGATCGTCCATGATCCGCACGCCGATCGCCGCGCCGTGGGCGTTCGTCATCTTCGCCGGCAGGGCCACGCAGCCGCTTCCGCGCAGCCAGTCCGCCAGGTACTGCACCGCCTGGAAGACGTTGTAGCGCACCTCCTCAGGGTCGTGGTTGGCGATGACCTGCGAGGTCTCGCAGTCGGCCGCCAGCACCGCCCGGGGGTACAGCGGATCATCCTCGGCGAGACCTGGCACGTCGTCTCCTGCCACGAAGGCCAGCAGGCGCTCCCGCTCCAGCGAGTCGGTGACCAGGGCGGTGATCAGCGTCGTCAAGCCGTCGTCTTCGGCAGCGCCTCTTGAACCGGCCTCCCGACGCCGCCAGGCCGCCACCAGGGCCAACCCCACGCGCACGAAGTCGGGGTGCGCCACCCAGAAGCCGTCCAGCCCCCGCCTCAGCTGGGTGACCACGTCGCGGATGAAGCCCACCATGCTCACCGCATACGACGCCGGATCGCGGGCCTCGAACAGCACGCCGTACATGCCGCCCAGCTTCAGCGCCCCCAGCGGCCCCAGGGTGCGCGCCAGGATCACGTGCGACTCCTTGATGTGGTTGATCACGATGTCGGGATCGGCCTTGACTGGGATGCGGTAGCGGGGGTCGTGGCGGAACAGCCGCGCGGTCGAAGCCAGGAAGTCGTGCCAGCCCAGCGAGCCCCCCAGGAACCACGGCGACAGCGCCGCCGCCATCTCCCGGATCCGGAAGATCGCCCGCGGGTTCTCGAACACCACCAGCACGCGGATGGAGCCAGCCGCGTAGTCCGGCTCCACCTCCGCGATCATCTCCTCGGCCGTGCCGATGAGGTGCGCCAGGTACGCCGCCTCCTCTTCGTTCTCGAGCTTGGGCATGTAGAAGACGAGCGACCGCGGGCGGGAGCGGTTGTGCCACAGGTGCAGAGCGAAGTCCACGAGGTGCAGCGGCAGCGGACTGCCGTCCAGCAGGTGCGCGCCATCCGGGAGCGCCAGCCCCGGCACGCGCTTGATCGGCAGCGATCGCCCCGTCTGGGCGATGGCGTAGCGTTTGCCGCGCTCGGTGAGGGTCAGATCGCCGGCGAAGCACCCGGTCAGGTTCCGGCAGGCCAACAGCAGATCGCGCGCCATCGGCGTCTTGGAGTCCTCGCTGTCTGCGCCCCAGCGCGGCACGCTCTCGCCGACCAGCTCAGCGACCAGCTCCGGCTCGTCGGACCGCCTGCGATGGACGGCGTTCATCGCGTTGATCGACAGCTTCGCGGTGTCCGGCGGGCCGAACAGCGTCACCTGATCGCCCGCGATCCAGTCGGGCACGGTCACGACGGGCGTGTCGATCGGCGGACCAGGCATGGGACCCACGACGATCCGACCGCTCTCGTCGGTGCGGCCGATCACGGTCTCGTAGTCCGACGCGTGGAAGCTCCGAGCGGCGTTCCTCGCGGCGCAGTCCGCCGTCACGCGATCGAAGAAGACTCGATCGGTCTTCCGCTGGGCCAGCACATCCGCCAGGCGCTCCCGCACGGCGCGGTACAAGCGGACCGTGAAGTTCAGGGCCCCGGTCGTCTCCACGTCGGAGAATTCCGCCTGCAGACCGGGGGCCACGCGCAGGCCGGGAACGCTCGGCGCCGGCTCGGCGAGCTCGCTCATCGCCTCCAGCAGGGGGCGCGGCAGGAAGTCCAGGTAGGCGGGGATGTCGAAGGTGTCGGGCATGGGACCTCCCCGGGGCGGCTATCACGGGTCTGGGCAGCCGCGGTCGTAGCTCAGCGCCTCGGCGCGCTTCTCCCATATGGGTACAGGTCACCCGTCGATCGCGTGGGTGGCATCGAGCGCACTACACCCCAGAGGCAGGAAGCGTCATGGCGGAGAGATTCAGCGATCCGGAGAAGAAGAGCAGGGTCATCGCCACGCTGGCGATCCTGGCTGCGGTCGTGGTCCTGATCATCGGGGTGGAGATCTACGTGGCGAGCAGCGACGTGGCGGTCTCGGTGAGCGCTGATGCGATCGACATCGATGACGGGGACTTCACCGTGGCGCTGAAGGAGATCACCGCCATCGCGGTCAAGACCACGATGCCCGCCGTCGAAGGCAAGGTGCGGGGAAGAGACGCGCTCTTTGCGACGGGCAAGAAGGGGCTCTTTCGACTCGAGGGCGCAGGGGAGCGGCAGATCTTCCTGCACTCGGGCGAGGGACCGTTCCTCTACCTCCACACCGCCGACGACTATGTCATCTTGAGCTTCAAGGACCCGCAGCGGGCCGAGGCCGTCGCCAGGGAGATCGGTGGGAAGCTGATACCGGGAGGAGGCTGACAGCGGTGAGCGTTCAGGTTGACCACCCCTCGCTTGCCCTCGGGCCCGG
>CAYXGP010000042.1:20750-44387 GCA_964464515.1 uncultured Enterobacterales bacterium | reverse complement strand
CGACGAACGCCAGTGGACCCGGGGCCTCGCAGGCCGAGCCTACGCGCCGATCATGCATGGGACTTTTTTTTTCCCTGGAGCGGCCTGACGCCGCGAGTCGTCACTACTGTTTGATGACGCAGTCACCGAAGACGATCGTCTCTGGAAACAGCGCGGTCTCCTCACAGAAAGACGCGATCATGCAATCGAAATCCGCGTACTTTCGCTGCTCGTCGAGAGCTGAGAAGGCAGCCCGCTCCGTCGCGTCTCTGGGTTGCATCAGGACCATCGCGCCGAGATCCGGCGTCTCGCTGATGACGGTCGCGCGGATCTCGCTGACTGTAGATACACGCGCGTTGATGATCGCGCGCCGTCCTCTCAGCAGCTCCAGCAGCTCCTCTTTCTGTTCGTTCGAGTAGCCGTTATCACAGCCCAGGATCTGCAGCTCCTTGTCCGTCGCGTAGGTAGGCCCCCCAGCGCTGGGAGCAGGCGCTGCGGGTTCTGTCGGCTGGGGTTCTGTTGGATGGGGTTCTGTCGGCTGGGGCAGGGAGAAGTAGAAGTCTCCCTCCAGCGACGACGACTCCCAGGGAACCTGCTGCCCGTCGGTCTGCTCCCGCAGCTCCCTGCGCACCGCCTTGAACACATCCTCGATCGCCACCCCGGGGGTGTGGATGTGCCGCAGCAGCGTCTGGGTGTAGCTGTTCTCGTCGGCCGCCACGCTGCCCGGCGCGGTCGCGTAGGCTACCAGGGTTCCGCTGGGTGCGCTGAGCATCGCCAGGCCCTGTCCGCTGCTGCGAAAGCTCCGCTCGAACGGGTTGTTCCTGCAGGCGTCGAGGATGACCAGGTTGAGTCGGTTGTCTGCGATATCCATCTTCGCTAGCACCGCGCCAGCATCGACGCCCTCGATGTCAACGTCCGCCTCCCCCTCGATCACCGCGTCCACCGGAATCAGGTAGTTGCGGCCGCCCACCTGCATGCCGTGGCCCGCGTAGTAGAACAGCCCCACGCCCCCCGCAGACAGCGACGCGCCGAACTCTATCAGCGCCCGCTTCATCTCTTTCTGCGTCACGTCGTACCGAGCGGTCACGTCGAAGCCAAGGTCACCCAGGGCCTCCGCGAAGGCCTCCGCGTCGGACCTCGGATTGCGCAGCGGTCCTGTTGTGTAGGCCCCATTGCCGATCACCAGCGCCACCCGCTGCTCGGAGACCATCTGCTCATGGACCGCCAGGGCCAGATCCCTATCGGCAGCGAGACCCGTGAGCGGCAGCGCGAGAGGCAGCAGGAGGAAGTGCAGCATCGTTCAGGCCGCTCCAGGGAAAGGAAGGTTCCATGATCGGCCTGAGGGCGGCCCCGCGTGAGGCGCGAGCCCATTGGCTCGCCTCGCTCGCAGTCGTATCTGGATACTTCGAGAGCGTGGTGAGCAGAGGGGCGACGCGCAGCCGTGTGGGACCGCCCTCAGGTCGAGGGGGGAGATTGCTTTTCTTGGAGCGGCCTCACCTGCTCGAAAGCAGCGGCGTCGTCAGCCGCTGCAGACGCCGCAGACGCCGCAAGGAGGGAGAAGCCAGGACATCGCGCCTCTGCCGCCATGAGCACCCCTTCCGCCCCGGATCTGCGCCCCCGAGGTGGGAGGGTCGGAGCGGAAGGGTCGGAGCGGAAGGGTCGGGGCCAGCTACTCCAGGTAGCGGCCCGGATCGCTCGGGTACTGCTCGTCCACTGCGATGATGGTCATGTCTGGTCCCAGCACCCAGAAGGAGGGGATGTAGAGATCCTGCTCCCACTCGAAACCCAGCCCCGACCAGGTCTGCCAGTTGGTCTCCTCTTCGGGGAGCTGGAGCACCGGTACGGTGACCATGTCGTAGTTGTCTGCCCAGGTCTGTAGATCCTCCTGGTCTGGTTCGTTGGACCGGTTGTCACCGGTGAGCACCTGGATGTGCTGGAAACCGTAGCTGCTGTATTCGTCCTGATGATCCTGCGCCGAACCCGCGGCGTCCTTACAGCCCGGTCACCACATCGCCCCGAACTCGAAGTGGACGTACTGCCCACAGAACGAGTAGAGGTCGACCATCTCGCCGTGCTGGTCCATCAGGGTGAAGTTCTCGGCCACGTCGCCGGCCTGGTACGCAGTCCAGGTGTACACCGTGCCGTTGTGATTGAACGAGCCCTCTCCGCTCGGGCCGGTCGCCGCCGGCTCCGTGTCGCAGGAAGAACCCACCGCGTAGCCGCCGGTGTAGGTGTGGCTGTAGACGAACAGCGGGTTGGTGCCGGCTTCGACCTCCTGACCGTCGGCGTAGCCGTCGTCGTCGCTGTCTTCGTCCAGCGGATCGGTGAGCGCGGTCACCTCGTCGCCGTCGTTCAGGCCGTCTCCGTCGGTGTCTGCGTTGGTGGGATCGGTGCCGAGATCGGCCTCTACCCCGTCATCCAGACCGTCGCCGTCAGTGTCGGCTTCCTTGGGATCCGACCCCAGCTCCTTCTCTTCGGCCCGGTTCAGTCCATCGCCGTCGCGATCGCCGAGGCATGCCGGCAGTCCCAGCAGCGCCGCGAACGGCACCAGGACCTGCCACGAGGGATGTTTCATCTCGCCTCCGTTCATCGTCCATTGAAAAACACGCCGTCCACGGCGTCACCACAAGGTAACCCATCACCGGCGGGGCCCGGAGGCTGGGACGCAATGAGGGCTGCTCGTGGAGGATCACTCCTCGTGGAGGATCACCGTGCCGCCTTCGGTGACCGTCGACTGCACCCGCACCGACTGCCCCCACTCCGTCAGGAACGCCGGCGACTGGTAGATGTCGTCCACCTGGAACGCCGCGTACACCTGCTCGCTGCTGGCATCGGGGTTCACCTGCAGCTCTCCCAGCAGCTCCGCGGGGATGGTCAGCGCGGTTGACTCGGAGGACTCCGGCAGACACGCGATGGCCTCGAACGTCGCCGCGTCACCCCAGGGGTGGTTGCGCAGGTAGGCGTGCAGCTCCCGCGTCATCGGCTCGCCGCGGACGGTCGGCGTGACCCCACCGAAGGCCCATGCGGCATCCAGCGAGTCCGTCACCGGCTGCACCAGGGTGTTGTTGTCGAGGATCTCCGCTTCAGGCTCTGTGAGCGTCATGCCCGGGCCGATCGCCACGGCCTCCTCCACCCACAGGGCCGGCAGGGTCGTCCCCACGGGGCCGTCGGGCAGCTCCAGGTCGAAGACCTCTCCCAGCGGGAAGGCGTCGGGCGAGCAGTCGTCCCACTCGTAGCGGAGCTGTCCGTCCTCGCCGGTCTCATGACGCGTGAGGGTGATCACCTGCGCGCGACCGTGCAGAAACACCTCCTCCGGCCCGTATAGAGATCCGCTGATCTGCCAGTTGTCGCATGCGCAGCCCGCCACCGTTCCGTCGGGCTGATCGTCCTCGTGATCGTCGCCCTCGTGGTCGTCGCCCTCCTGATCGTCGTCGTGCTCCTCGCAGTCGTACTCGGGGTAGTCGCCGGGCTCACCCTCGGAGGGATCACCGTCGGTGGGATCGGCGCTGTCCTCCACCCGCAGATCTGTGTAGAGGCAGGTGCCGGGCGTCTCCGGGAGCTCGATGCTCCCCCGCCCCGCCTCCTGCTCGCCGCCCGCGTGCCCCGGATCGTCGTGGTCACCCTCCACCGGGCCCCACAGACCGTCGCCTTCGTGCTGCTCCAGGATCGCCAGCTGGATCTGGCATCGCTGGAGCGAGTCCCCCCAGCTTGTCCACTGCAGCGCTACGTCGAACGAAAGCCAGAATTCCTGGACGATCTCACCGGCGTCGTGCGTCGCCGTGGGCGTCCCCGCGCCGCCGTCGTCGGAGGTGCCATCGCCCAGCTCGTGAGAGGCTGTCGCCGCTCCGAGATCGCCCTCTCCGCCGCCCTCTTCGGGCACCAGTGAGTAGTCGGGACCGGCGCATGCGGCGGCCAACCAGATCGGAGCGATCCGGAGTGGATTGGTGCGGGGGGGAACCACCTGTCAAGGCTACCCGACAGGCGCAGAAACATGGTGACATTTGTAGACAAATCCGATGACAACAACGAGGATCAGTCTTCCGCGCGGATCCTCGCGCTGGAGAAGGTGCGGCGGATCGCGTCCGAAGCAGCGCGGCGGCGCGGATCCGTGGTGCGCCCCCCGTTCACCGGCCCGCGCACCGTCCAGGCGATATGAGCAAGTGGGAGGATGCCCCCGGATGAACGCAACAACGACCCGGATGGCCTGGCGTTGCGCCGCGCTGATCCCGTCGCTGGTCCCGTCGCCGGGGACGCTCTCGCTGGGTCTGCCCGGGATGCTCTCGCTGGGTCTGTTGTCGCTGGCAGGGCTGTCGCTGAGCGGACCCGCGCACGCGGGTATCGGACCCTGGGTGCTCTCTCCTGGAGATCTCTCGGCCTACGCCGGCAGCCGCTACGAGCGGTACACCACCATGGCCCACGACGACGGCGCCACCACGCCCATCATCGGCGAGGGCGTGGTCGATCTGGGCGCCGTCGTCGTCCTCGGGGCGGGGCTGGTGCCTGGTGTCGAGGGCGAGCTGCTCGTCCCCTGGGTCACCTCCCGGGTCCTCCAGCCGCAGTCGGAGCGGTGCGACAACCTCAGCCTCGAGGGCTGCAAGCCCAGCGCAGGCATCGACGTCATCCGCGCCCGGCTCAAGGTCGCGCTGATGGACGAGTGGTACGGCGCCCCTTTCTCGCTCACCAGCGGCCTGGAGCTGCGCTACGGCGAGATGGGCGCCCAGACGCGCGCGCGCCTCACCTCCCTGGGCGACGGCACCTCCGACGTCGGCGGCTACCTCGCGCTCGGCCGCGCCGCCGAGATGGGATCTCGGAGCATCGACAGCGCCATGGAGATCGGCGCCCGCTACCGCTTCCCCAACGGCACCCAGTCCGGCTACGCCATCCCCGGCTCGGAGCTGTTCGCCTGCGTCGAGATCCTCCCCGCGCTGTCCAGCGTGCTGCACCTCGGCGTCACGGCCGACGCCCTCGTCCGCCCCGGCGGCCTCGCGCTGGAGGAGATCGACTACGACAGCGTCGATCGGTACGCCTCGCTGGCTGCGCGCACCGTCCGCGTCGGCGGCAAGGCGCTGCTGCAGGTCAACACGAGCTGGTCGGTGATCTTCTCCGGCGGCCGCACCGTCTATGCCCGCAACAACCCCGTCGATGCGCTCGACCTCGGGTTCGGCCTGAGCTGGTACCGCCCGCAGCCCACCGAGGGAGCGCCATGACCGACGGCGTGAGCCCGGGCGCCGTCGTCGGTCACTACCGGCTGGAGCACCGCATCGGCGTCGGCGGGATGGCGGAGGTCTTCCTCGCGGTGCACACCCGCCTGGAGAGCCGCCACGCGATCAAGTTCATCAACCTCCCCGGCGCCTCCGTGCACGATCGCCTCCTGCAGGAGGGCCGCATCCAGGCGCGCCTGCGTCACCCCAACATCGTCCACGTCACCGACGTCGTGGAGCTGGCCGGCCGCACCGGTCTGGTCATGGAGTTCGTCGACGGCATCGACCTCGCCACCTGGATGACCCGCAAGGGGCGTCCTGAATTCGACACGACGCTGCAGATCTTCTCGCAGCTCCTCAGCGCGCTGCACTGCGCCCACGCGCAGGGCGTCCTCCACCGCGACCTCAAGCCCGCCAACATCCTCCTGCGCCCCACGGACGGCGGCCTGCAGGCGAAGATCACCGACTTCGGCATCGCAAAGCTGCTGGAGACCCCCTCGGGCTCTGTGCCGCTCACGATGGTCGGCCAGTCCATCGGCACCCCCGGCTACATGGCGCCCGAGCAGCTCAAGGCGCCGGTGGTCACCACCGTGCGCTCTGACATCTTCTCGCTGGGGACGGTCCTGTACGAGATGATCGCCGGCACCCCCGCGTTCGTCCGCACCAACCCCTACGCGTCGATCACCGCCACCCGCGAGCACGAGCTCACGGAGCTGGAAGAGCTGGTCCCCGAATGCCCCACCCCCATCCTCGCGGCGGTCACCCGCGCCCTACAGCCCGATCCCGCCGATCGCTTCTCCTCCTGCGCGGAGTTCGTCCGCGCGCTCTTCCCCGGTCGCTCGGATCTCCTCTCGCTCCACACCACCGGGCGCTTTGCGACCGGCCCCACCCACCTCGAGATCAACGCCTCCGAGAACTCGCTGACCACCACCCTCCCCGAGACGCCCCCGTCACAGTGGGGGTTCCGGATCGGTCTCCTGACAGCGCTCGCGATCCCGCTGTTGCTTGGGGGAGTGCTGCTGTCAACCGGGGTCATCCGACTGGGCGCGCCGGAGGGCGCCGACGCCCCCACGCCGGAGCAACCTGCAGGAACCGCCGCCACCGCTTCCACCCCGACAGCTCTCCCGGAGGTGGGGCCGGTGGAGACTCCTGAGGCCGAGACTCCCGGGGTCGAGACTCCTGGGGTGGAGACTCCTGAGGTGGAGTCTTCCCGGGTGGAGAGCCCCCGGTCGCGCAGCGCTGAGCCTCCCCTGCAGCCCACGCGGGAGCCGGTGACCGCCTCCCCTCCCCCTGCTGCGCCTTCATCACCCGTCACCGCGGTCGAGTCGGCTCCTCCCCCCGTTGAGTCTGCCCCAGTCGAGCCGCCGCCAACGCCGAACGTGACCACCCCGCCCCCCGAGGCGCCCGCCGGCCCCACCATCGCGGGACGCTGGGACGGCTCGCTGCCCGGACGCCCCTTCCAGCTGGTGCTGGTCCACGAAGGGGGCGACGAGGTGACAGGCACCCTCATCATGCTCAGGGGCGCGAAGCGGAGCTCCGTGCGACTCAGCGGCACCCTGAACGGCGCGCGCGTCGAGCTCAAGGACAGCAGCGCCCGTTTTCGCCTCGCCGCGCAGGTCTCCGGTGGCCGCATGGAGGGCAGCAGCTTCGTGATGGGCGGCAAGGAGAAGGGGAGCTGGAGCGCAGATCGATCGTGATGTCAGCCTTCCGTCGAGGAGGTCCCCACGATCGGCTCCAGCAGCCGCGCCGCGTCTGGGTTGAGTTGCGAGAGCCGCTCCGCGATCTCCGGTGAGATGTCCGGAGGCGTCTCGGAGCCGCTCTGCAGGGCGACAGCCAGCTCGCGGATGGCCTGCGCCTCTTCGTGCTCCGGCTCCAGCGCGAGGACCATGTCGGCGAACCGCGCGGCCTGCTTCAGCCGATGCTGCGGGTCGTGCTGCCGAACGCCCGACCACTGCACCCACGAACGCGCGATCCGCAGCGCGGACTCGACCTGCGCGTCCTGCGGGGGTGGTGGCGGCAGCGTGACATCCAGCGCCTCCTCCTCAAAGAGCATGTTCGCGTTCACCATCGCCGCGAGGAAGGCCGCCGCGAGCGTGTGTGTGGCCTGCGGGCGTGGGTGCACCGCGTCGTAGAACCGCTCCGGATCGGGGGGGCCGGAGCCGCGCACGGCAGCCTCTGCGTCGACCAGCACCGCACCCCAATCCCACGCCACCTCGCGAATGGTCTGGTTGATCTCGGACGTCGCCCGGAAGGGCAGCCCGTCGGAGTCGGCCGCGGAGCGCAGCGCGGCGGTGGCGTCTCCGCCGGTCTCCAGGCGCCGCTGACCGACGGCCCAGGCCAGGTCCGCGCTGTCTGGGGTCTCGCGCCAGGCCGCCTCGAGCTCCTCGGTGCTGAGGTCGCCCATCGCAGCCAGCGTCGCGGGGTCGCCGGCGGTGCTCCAATTGGGATCGAAGCCGGCGAGGTTCGAGACCTGGGTGGACAGCACCAGCGGGATCCCTGCGCTGTCCGCGATGCGCGCGACGGAGTCCAGGTTGCGCGCCATCTCGTCCAGCACCGCCTGCGCGTGTGTCGGGCCGCCGTGCGCCGCCGCTCCCACCCACCCCGGCGAGAACTTCGCGCGCGCCATCAGCACCGAGAACCGCCGGTACAGCGAGAACCTCCACAGCGTCGAGGAGAATCGCTGAGGCGCCGTCATGAACTCGTTGTGTCCGTCGTAGACCAGCAGCCCGGAGGCGCCCCAGTCGGCGGCCTTGCGGAGCAGGCGCAGGGTGTCTTCTGAGTTGCCTCCGTTCACGCCGAGGTTGACCAGCTCGAACGCGCCGGGCCAGGTCGCGTCCAGGCTGGACTGCAGGACAGCGATGACCCCAGCCTCGCCGTCGCCGCGCAGCGGCTCGGTGCCCCGACGCCGCTCGGGGTAGCCGAAGGTGGTCGAGCCCCCCAGCGCCATGATCCGCCGGGTGTTCGGCGCTGGCTGCGCCGCGAATTTCACCGGACGGAACCGCTGGCACGTGAAGAGGATGTCGCCGCTCGGCGTCTCCTCGATTCGGTACCAGTCGTCCGCCACCGGCCACGACAGCCGGTCGATGTACAGCTCGATCGCCCCCAGGCCGAGCGCCCCCATCAACGCCGTCATGGCGAGCTGGATGAGTAGGGAAGGGGTGTTTCTGCGACTCACGTTGGCCGCTGCCAAACGCATGTTCCGTTCCATCCCCTGGTCGCACCTCCGACGGCAGAATGGGCCAAAACACACAACCAATTGGGCGAAAGCACCCGGGCATGGCACCAAACCTGACCGCGGTCAGGTTCAGGCAACGGCGTCAAGGTCGGAGGGACCTGTGACCCGCGCCGCCCGGTACAACAGAGGAGGACCCGCGCAACACAAACAGGAGGCCCGATGGTGGAAGGCGTCCGCGATCTCCTCGATCGCCTCGCTTCTGACGAGGCCTTCGCCGATGTGTACTTCGCCGATCCCAACGCCTGGCTCGAGACCACCGATCTGCCAGCCGAGGAGCGCGAGGCTCTCCGCAACCTCGACCGCGACGCTGTGGGCTACCTCGCCACCGCCCGCGACGTCGAGCCCCCGCGTGCCGAGGAGCACCCCAAGAACCGTCCAGGGCAGCGCCACCTCACCCTGTGGCTGGGACTGTGGGGCTGCGTGGCGTACATCGGCATCTGGATCGTACTTCGGACTTTCGGATGAATGACGTCCCCGCAGCGCATCGCAAACAGACCGCCCGCAGTGGTACCCCGCGCAGTGGTTCTCCGCGCGGTGGTTCTCCGCGCGGTGGTTCTCCGCGCAGGGTCCCCCGGCGGCGCAAGCCCGGCCACCTCAACGACATCCGGTTGTGGGTCCTTGGCCTGCTCATGGCCGCCATCACGTTCCATATGTACGGCTGGTACGAGCTGGGTTGGACGCGCATCGGCAAGTTCAGCTTCTCGGGCTTCGCCTCGCTGGCCGTGGGCCACGTCAACATGGCCTCCGTCTTCTGCGTCGGCATCGCGGTGGGGCTGGTCTTCACCGGGCGCCTGTTCTGTGGCTACGCCTGCAAGCTCAGCGCGTTCCAGGAACTGACGGAGTGGGTGTACCGGCGAATCGGCTTCCGTCCGCAGCTCATCCACACCCGCGCGCGGGTCGTGCGTATCTTCGTGTGGGTTCCGTACCTGTTGCCGATTCTCTACACCTGGCGGGACTCCGGACTGTCCACCGCCTACTGGGATCTGGGCGCGGTCGAGCCCTGGACGGCCGATCTGCCCCAGACGGTGCTGGCGTCGGTGTTCTACTTCGTCTCCATCACCTTCGCGCTGACGGCGCTGTTCGGCCGCCGCGCGTTCTGCCGGCTGGTGTGTCCGTTCGCGCTGATGTTCGGGGTCTTCGAGCGTCTGCCCTGGGTGCCGCGCATCGTCCAGAAGGGTCGCTGCATCGGCTGTGACGCCTGTGACGCTGCCTGCCCGATGGGCGTCGATGTCCGCAACGGGGTGTTGCGTCAGGCGAAGGTGACCGACCCCGAGTGCATCAAGTGCATGGTCTGCATCGACGTGTGCCCGGTGAAGGCCCTGCGCTACGGTCGCGCCCCCACGCGCGAGCCTCAACAGCCCGCGCTTGCGCCCACCTTCCGCGAGAGCGCCTTCTCGCCCATGCTCGATCTGGTGCTGGCGACCGCCGCGGTCATCGGCGGGGTGTGGGCCTCCACGGGCATCACCGGCTTCCACGTGTTCCTCGGCGCGAGCTGGGGCCTCATGGCGATCGCCCTGCTGTGGCTGGCGATCCGCGGCTTCCGCGCGCGCGCCACAGGCTCCCCCCTCACAACAGATTCCCCCCTCGCAGACTCCATGGAGGCGAAGTGAACAGACTCCCCGCTGAAGGCGAATTGAACCGCTCCCTCTCCGTGGTGCTCTGGGAGTCACGCATGACGTGGCTCCCGGTCGTCGCCCTCGTGCTCGTATTGCTGGCGACGTTCCTGCTGGTCCCGCGGGAGTCCGCGCCGTTCATCTATGAGTTCTTCTAGGATCGGCGGGCTCAGGCCCTCGGTCTCCAACCCCAGTGTCCCCCCAGTGTCCCTTGTCTTTGCGGCCCCTGTATTCTTGGGGACCCTTGTATTCTCGGGGACCCCTGTATTCTCGGGGACCCCTGTATTCTTGGGGACCCGTCCTGGACTCCAGTCTCTGGGGTCGAGCGGTTGCCTCAGGGGGCGTGGCCTCTCTGACCGTCCTCTCTGAGAGTGCCGTCTCTCTGCGACGCCGCTCCTCAGGCGACGCGTGTGTCGGCGCTCCGACCAGCGCTGCCGAGCGGCGCCAACCTTCCTGAGAAGACGCCCGGAAGCCACCCCAGCGCGAGACCACCCAGGGTCAGCGCGGTCGCTCCACCCAGCACCGCAAAACCAGGGTACAGCGTCGCCTTCAACCAGGCGGGGCGGTAGGCGAAGCCCGACACCGCCGCGCCGGCCTCGAGCCGCGTCACCCCGTCCACCAGCCCCACGCCGTGCAGCCAGAGGGCGAAGGCGGCGGCACACACGTTGGCTGCGATCACCCAGCGACGCGCGCGCTCCGCGCCCACCCGCTCAGCGCCCAGCCACCAGGCGACCACGCCCAGCAGCACCATGGTGTCGATCCCGATGGTCGCGCCCATCGCGTGGCCCGCGACCACGTAGGTGCCGTGGATCAGCGCGTTCAGGGGCGGCACGCTCATCAGGATGGCCGACACCAGGATCCCCGCCGTCCACCACTTGCTCATACGCAGCAGCAGTCCGGGCAGCCCGCCGCCGCGGGTGGCGCAGGAGATCCCCTGCAGCACCACCAGCAGCACCGCGATCTCGGTCATGCTCACGACGAAGGCGATCCACTTGACGAGGTGGCTCTGCGGCAGGTGATAGGTGTGGTGGCCGAAGTTCACGAATGAATTGAGGAGCCCCAGCGCGAACAGCCAGAAGGCGGCGCGGGATCGCGAGTGCGAGGAGTCTCCGCAGATCTGCTCGCCGATGTACAGCGCCGCACCGTACACGAACAGGTTGCAGGCCCCCACCAGCGTGCCCGTGGCCTTCCACTGGATGCGGCGATCCACGATGGGATCGGCGAAGACCTCCGGCAGCAGCCACAGGTACTGCTCGCAGAAGGTCACAGTGAAGAAGACGAAGCCCACCGCCCACATCAGCACGTAGACCGGGCGGCCGGTCAGGCCGGGGGCAGCGTGCCGGAAGAACGTCGCGGCGATGGCCAGCCACCCGGCCAGGATGGGCACCCCAAGCAGTGGGTGAAAGCCCAGGTACTCCCGACCGGACAGCACACCCGCGGGCACGGTGAGCAGCACGCCGAGGCCCGCCACCGCGAAGCACACGAGGCCGAAGCCCACCCGGAGGCGATCGGCGCTGTCCATCGCCGCCTGCCGCGCCAGCCAGTGCATCACGACCGAGAGGCCGGTCAGCACCATCCACGCGGCGACGAAGGTGGTGTGGAGCACCCGCGGGGCCCGCAGGTCCAGACCCGCCGGCTCGAAGAACGCCGCCACACCCAACAGACCCGCGCAGAGGATCAGCAGGAGCGACACCAGCCCCCCGCGCAGCAGGGAGGCCGCAGCGTAGTCGAAACCCCTCACTGAAACTCCCACCAGTCGAGCGCGCGGGCCTGCCCCACGCCGGTGCGGTCCACCGCCTCGAGCCAGGCCCACAGCGCCTGCCGATCGTCCGCCGGCAGGTGATCGAAGCGCGGCATGGCGCCGGGGCCGCTCAGGAGCCACGCCTCCAGCACCGCGCCCCCGTCGGGGAAGCGACGCGCGAAGTTGGTGAGGTCTGGCCCGAGGAAGCCGCCGTAGCCGTGGATCTGGTGACACGCCTGGCAGTTCTCATGGTGCCAGACCGCCGCGCCGCGCAGCGCCTCCCCCTCCAGCTGCACCGGGCCGGGTGCGTCTGCGTAGATCAACCAGCTCTGACCGACGAAGCAGGCGGTCAGCCCGGCCAGCGTCAGCGCTCGGACCGGAGATGCTCGGACTCGGGGAGGCATGGATCGCGCGTATGCAAGACGCGTTCCGTCTGCGGACCAGGAGGCGCTCTGTCGCTCTGCTACGAGGCGATCTGCTGTGTCGCGGCTCGCTGTGGAGACGATCGCCGCGGCATCGAGCGCTGAAGGGTAGCCGCGACCAGCGCCAGCAGGAGCAGCGCGAGCACCTGATGCGCCACCGCCAATGAGGTGGGGACCGAGAGCACCACGACGGCTGCGCCCAGCGCGATCTGCAGGAGGGTCGTCGCGGCGATCGCCAGCGCGAGCCGCCGGACCTGCGGCGCGCCGTCTCGCAGCAGGAGAACACTCAACGCCAACGCGAGCGCCAGGACCCCCCAGGCCAGCAGGCGATGGGTGGCATGCACCGCGGCGGGGTTGTGGATCAGGGACTCCAGGAGCGGAGCGTCGCCGATGAAGGCCGTGGGGAGCCAGCTCCCGTTCACGTCTGGGAAGGTCGAAGCGAACCATCCTGCATGCAGCCCCGCCATGAAGGCCCCCCAGGCCGACTGCACCACCAGCGCCGCCGCCAGGACGCCGAGGCCGACGCGTCCTGCCCGACCCACCGCCCGCGCGCTCGGGGCCGGAGGCTCGAGCGAGAGGCGCACCCACAGCACCGCCGCCCCGATGGCGAACGCCAGCAGCAGGTGCGCGGCGAGTCGCAGGTGGCTCACCCGCGGCACATCCACCAGACCGCTGCGGACCATGAACCAGCCCATCAGCCCCTGGACGCCGCCCAGGGCGAACAGCCCAAGGGTGCGCCAGGCCAGCGGGTGGGGCAGCATCCCCCGCGCCAGGAACACCACCCAGGGAAGGAGGACCACCACACCCACGACCCGGCCCATCAGGCGATGGACGTACTCCCAGAAGAAGATCCGCTGGAAGTCCGCCAGGGTCATCCAGTGGTTGACCTGCTGGTACTGCGGGCTCTCCTGGTAGCGCGCGAAGGTCTCCAGCCAGGCCGCCTCTGACAGCGGCGGCAGGGCGCCCATCAGCGGACGCCACTCGACCATCGACAGGCCGGAGCCGGTCAGGCGGGTGGTGCCGCCGATGGCCGTCATCACGACGATCAGGACGAAGACCGTGGTGAGCCAGGCGCGGACGGGGCGGGGGGCGAGCATCGGCTGTGGATAGTCCGGAGTCACGCCGCCGGCACCATGATCCGCGGCCAGCTACACCGCGATCGGACCCTGGGTGAGCGCGACGGGTGGTCGTCGTGTTCAGGCCCCCGCCAGCTCCCAGACCTGAACCCGCTCGCGCGTCGAGCGCCGACGTCCCCGCCCTTTCAGCTTGACCTTTCGGTTCATCTTCTCGACCAATCGAAAGCGCCCCCGAGTGAGCTCGGCTTCGATGGGGTGCGGAACGTCCGGCCGGACCAGCGTGATCAGATTGGAGAAGACCAGCGCGATCCGACCGTCCGGCGCGAGCCGCTCGGCGGCCTGAGAGAAGAACCGCTCGAACAGATCGTCGTCGTAGTACAGCGATCGATCGAGGAGGCTGTCGACGTCGCCGGGAGTCCAGGGCGGATTGAACACGATCAGATCAGCCAGATCAGCGGGCTCGGCGGGAGCGCGGTGGCCGGTCAGCAGATCTCCGCAGGACAGCTCCAGCGACGCGCGTCGACGCTGAATCTGACGCCGGACGCTCTCGACGGCGTTCGGACTGCAGTCCGTAGCGAGCACGCGCGCAAATCCGGCCTTGCACAGCATCAACGCGAGCACGCCGCAGCCGGTACCGACGTCGATGGCGCGCCCACGAGATCCCGAATACCGACTCAGCCAGGTGCCGAACAGCTCGAGGTGGAGCGTCCGCGAAGGGACATAGGTGCCGTAGAACGGGTGCAGCCGGTAGCCGAGGACGGCGAGGTGGACCCCCTCCTCGTAGACCCGCCACGCATGACTCAGCTCCTGGATGTCAGAGAACGGAAGAGAGAACGTCGATACGTCGGGGTAGAGCTCTCGCAGAAAGCCGATCTGCGGCGCGCCGCGCAGGGCGACCCGGTGGCGGACGATCGGCGCCAGCAGCCGACGGGCGGACTGTCGAAAGGCCAGCCGAAACGCGCGGTGCGCCGGGTAGCCGGCGTCGTCTGGAGGGGGGCGCAGGTTGGCGCGCAGCTGAGACAGGACGCGCTCGCCGAGGTGGTACTCCCCCTTCAGGATCAGTGTCTCATCGCTCAGGAGACGGGCAGCCGCCTCTGCTGGTGTGGTCGTAGCGCCGATCGACCGCGCGCGATGGCGCCGAATGGGCTCAGGTCGGTACAGGGTGGGGGGCATGCGTGTCTCAGGTTATCGCAGAAAGGGCCAAGCGGGGGAGGGACCCTACGCAGGGAAACGCTCAATCCAATGCCGCGCGATGTCGACTCTCCGAGCCACCCACACAGAGTCGTGCGCCAGCACATGATCGAGGAACCGCCCCAGCGCGGCCGCGCGCCCAGGCCGTCCCGACAGCCGACAGTGCAGCCCGACCGACATCATCTTGGGCGCGGTCTCGCCCTCTCGATACAGCACGTCGAACGCGTCGCGCAGGTAGCAGAAGAATTGCTCGCCGGAGTTGAACCCCTGGCTCGTGGCGAACCGCATGTCGTTCACGTCCAATGTATAGGGGACGATCAGGTGGGGCCGCCCGTGCGACCGGTCCCAGTACGGGAGGTCATCGGCGTAGCTGTCGGAGTCGTACAGAAAGCCCCCCTCCTCGATGCACAGACGCCGCGAGTTGGGCCCGGTCCGTCCCTGGTAGAAGCCCACCGGCCGCTCGCCGAGGATCCGCTCGTGGGCGGCGACCGCCTGCGCGATGTGCTCGGCCTCGATCTCCGCGGGCACGTGCTGGTAGTCGATCCATCGGTAGCCGTGGCTGGCGAGCTCGTGGCCCCGCTCCTTCATGGCGACGCCCGCCGCGGGGTTGCGCTCCAGCGCCATCCCCACCACGAACGCCGTGAGCGGGAGCTCCCGCTCCTCGAACAGGCGCAGCAGTCTCCAGAAACCGGCGCGGCTTCCGTACTCGTAGATCGACTCCATGTTGAGGTGACGGACACCCGGAAGGGCCGCCGCGCCGACGATCTCGGACAGGAACGCCTCCGAAGCGGCGTCTCCATGCAGGATGCAGTTCTCGCCCCCCTCCTCGTAGTTCAAGACGAATTGCACCGCGACCCGCGCGCCCTGCCCTGGACCGGGCCCCCCTGGACCGGGCCACCGCGGATCCGGGGTGTGCTCGCCGTAGCCGATCATGTCTCGGGGATAAGGGGCTCGTGGATAGGGAGGGGTCGTCATCGTGGGTCCTCTCGTCGCCGGGTCAATCCGAGCAGTCCTGCCAATCCAGGTACGGCCAGCCAACCGACCGGCTCACCTTGAGCGGCGCAGCCACAGCCCTGTGGAGTGGGCGCGGGGGTGATCTCCTCGATCGCCTCCAGCGCGCCGCCCCGCGCCGCCTCCTCCACCGGGGGATCGGGCGGGTGATCGATCTGCGCGATCTTGTGGTGATCGGCGGGCTCGAGCAGGCGATCGGTGTAGGTGGAGACGGGCAGGTACCAGGTATACGCATCGAAGATCCTGGCGTGCGCAGCAGACGGAGTGGCGCGCCCGCGGAACGCCCGCACCCCGTCGCGCAGCAGGCGCCGCTCGGGCGGCCCCAGCGCGCGCGCTTCGGCGTCGGACATCGGCGTGTCCATACGGGAGAGCAGGCAGCGCCCCAACGCGTCGGTAGCTCCGCTGGCCTCCGCCAGCGCTCCAGCCTCTGCCAGCGTCTCAGCCTCCTGCAGGAGCGCGGCGCGCTCCGCGTCGGTGCAGGGCTCGTCGGCAGACGCAGAGAGCGTCAGCATCAATCCGATGAAGGCCAACTCAAGCATCGAACGCCCCGCCTCCAGAGAGCATCTCAGCGGCGGCGGCGAGCACCCGCGCGGCGCGCTCAGGCACGTCGTCCAGCTCGATGTAGCCCTGACGCTCCTCCGGCTCGGTGATCAAGAAATGGGCGACGGTGTCGAGCACCTCAGGCGCCGGACGCCGCCGACTCGACAGGTGCCCCACCAGGCGCCCGATCTCCGGCTGGGTCGTGGCGAGCTGGCCCAACACAGCGACGAGCTGCGCGGCGCTCTGGGAGAGCCCGGGGGCGTCTGCGCCGTAGTCGGGGAGGAGATCGGCGCGCGCCACGCGGTAGGGACCCTGGGGCGGGTGCTCAGAGAGGAGCCGGGCGCGTCCCACGCCCGCCAGCAGGATGTTGCTCCGACCATCGGGCAGGAGCTCGTGCCGAAGCACCGCGCCCACGCCGAAGACAGGGACGATCGCGGGGCAGCCGTCGTAGTCGGCCTCCCACCCCGGCGCGAGCAGGGGGACCCCCAGCAGGCCGCTGCCGGCGATGACGTCGGCGACCAGCGCGCGGTACCGCTCCTCGAACACGTGCAGCGGCAGCAGCGTGTGCGGAAAGAACACCACCCGCGGGAGCGGGAAGATCGGCAGGGCTTCGCAGGCCTCCGACAGCTCCGCGCGCGGGATGGGGAGGGTGCGCATCGCGCGATCAGGCTCTGCGCAGGGCGTCCGCCCAGCGCGCCAGGTGTTCGGCGCGGGTTGCTGCGTCCATGCGCGGCGAGAAGCGGCGGTCTTCGACCCATGCGTCGGTGATGGCGTCGGTGGACTCCCACAGCCCCACGCCGAGGCCGCCCAGGAACGCCGCGCCCAGCGCGGTCGTCTCCAGCACGGTGGGGCGGCTGCAGGTCACATCCAGCACGTCGGCCTGGAGCTGCATCAGCAGATCGTTGCGGGCTGCGCCGCCGTCCACCTTGAGGATGGTCAGCGGCTGCCCGGCGTCGTCGGCCATCGCGCGCAGGATGTCGGTGATCTGCAGCGCGACGCCGTCGAGCGTGGCGCGCGCCAGGTGCGCCCGTGTGGTGCCGCCGGTGATGCCGCACACCAGCCCGCGGGCGTCGGGTCGCCAGTGCGGCGCGCCCAGTCCCGCCAGCGCCGGCACGAACACCACACCGCCGCTGTCGGGGACGCTGGCCGCCAGCGCCTCGATCTCCGCAGCCGACGAGATGATCCCCAGGCCGTCGCGCAGCCACTGCACCGCCGCGCCCGCGATGAAGGCGCTGCCCTCCAGCGCGTAGGTGGTGCGACCGCCCAGCCGCCAGCCCACCGTCGTGAGCAGACCGTTGGTGCTGGCGATGGCGCGCTCGCCGGTGTTCATCAGCACGAACGCGCCGGTGCCGTAGGTGCACTTGGCGGAGCCCGGCGCGAAGCAAGCCTGCCCGAACAGCGCCGCCTGCTGATCGCCGGCCATGCCCGCCACGGGGACGCCGTCGGGCAGGAAGCCCACGCCGCGGGTCTCTCCGAGCACCTCCGCGTTGTCACACACCCGCGGCAGGGTGGCGCGGGGCACGCCCAGCAGATCGAGCTGATCAGCGTCCCAGTCCATCTCGTGGATGTTGAACAGTAGCGTGCGCGAGGCGTTGGAGGGATCGGTGGCGTGGGCGCCGCACAGCTTCCAGGCCAGCCAGGTGTCGATGGTGCCGAACATCAGCTCGCCGGCCTCCGCGCGGGCCCTTGCGCCCGGCACGTTCTCCAGCATCCACGCCGCCTTGGTGCCCGAGAAGTACGGGTCGAGCACCAGCCCGGTGCGCGCGGTGACCGCAGCCTCGAGGCCGTCGGCCTTCATGCGCGCGCAGTGATCTGCGGTGCGGCGATCCTGCCACACGAGCGCCCGGTGGATGGGCTCACCCGTGGAGCGGTCCCAGAACAGACACGTCTCGCGCTGATTGGTGATGCCGATGCCGCGGATGCTCACGCCGGGGGCCTTCGCGAGCGCGCCCTCCACCGCTGCGGCCACGCTGGTCCAGATCTCCGCTGTGTCGTGCTCGACGAGGCCGGGGCTGGGGTAGTGGTTGGGGAACTCCACGTTGCAGCTCGCCAGCACGCGCACGCTCCGATCGAGGAGCAGCGCGGTGGAGCCGGTGGTTCCCTGGTCGATCGCCAGGATCGCGTCGGTCATGGAGGCCTCCCGTGGGGGCTCTCCTTAGCACGCCCGCAGCCTCGCGGAGCCCGCTGGGCCGTGCTACCTTTCAGCCCGCTCGGACCGTCCAGGAGGCCCCATGAAACCACTCCTCGCGCCACTGCTGCTGGCTTTGGGCTGCAACGGCCCGTCCTTCGGCTACGACGGGCAGAACATCTACAAGTACTTCCCGCTGGACGGCGAGCGGGACTGGTCGTACGCCAACGACGCCTCCGACGTCGACTGGACGCTGTACGTCAAGTTGGTCGACTCCGAGATCCGTGACGGCACCGAGGTCGCCACGCTGTCGTATCAGGAGAAGGGCGACGTCGGAGAGGTCGGCGAGCCGCTGTTCAGCCTGGAGTGGTCATCCGACTCCAACGACGGCGTGCTCATCCACAAATACACCGACGACGTCACCGGCGAGAGCACGACCTTCTCCCCGGCGCTCATCTTCGGCGAGCACCAGATGAACGTCGGCGAGTCCGTCGAGACCACCACGGGCGGCACCACCTTCACCTCGACCTTCGTCTCGTCTGCGACCTGCCAGACCCACTGGTCCACCGAGGACTGGGACTGCCTGCACTTCACGCTGGACGACGGCGGCGCCGACCTGCCCTTCTCCGGCGACTGGTACATCGCGACCAACTGGGGCGCCGCGCAGATGCGCTTCACCGGCGACACCGCTGACTGGGTGCTGACCGAAGCCAACTACGATTGAGCCCGCTACGATTGATAGCTGAGCCGCGCTCGATCCCCGGACCGACATGAGACGCCTGGCGTTGGCCCTCTCGTTGTCCGCCTGCTCATTGTCCGCTAGCGTTCTGTCCGCCTGCGCTGTCGAAGACTGGCGGAGCGCGGATCTCCAGCTCGATGTCACCGGCGCAGAGCTCTCCGACACCCAGCGCATGCGGGTCTGCGTGGCAGAGGCCGGCACCCACGTCGCGGCCCTCCAGTCCGGGCGGCTGGCGTTCGCGGGGCTGCCGGTAGACGGCGCGCTCACCGTGACCGTCGAGGCCGTCACCGACGATCTCACGCCCACCGGCCGCGTCGGCCCCATCTCCCTGGATGACGCAACCCCGTGGGTGGAGGCGAGCTGGTCGGATTGTGACGACTGCGAGCCCTGCACCGCCACCGGATCCCTCGTCGCCGAGGGCGACCCCAGCCGCCTCCTCGGCGTCCGCTTCCACCTCGTTCAGACCGGAGCCAACCCGTGAACGATCCCGCCAAGGCCGCTCGCGCCGGCTTCTCCACCCTCCCCGTGCCTGCCGCTGTCGCCGACGCAGCGTTCGCGCACCTGACGGACTGGCTCGCCGACCCCGCCTCCGCGCCGCACCGACCCCAGCTCGACGCCCTGATCGCCGCGGAGCGCTGGGACGCCCTGCTCGACAGCTTCTACCGGGTCCTGCCGTTCGGCACCGGGGGCCGGCGCGGCCGCGTGGGCATCGGCCCCGGACGCTTCAACCCGCAGACGCTGGGCTCGTCGGTGCAGGGACACATCGCCTTCCTGCGGCAGATCTTCCCCGGGCGTCCGCTCTCGGTGGTGATCGCCTACGACGTCCGCCGGTTCGAGGACCTCCGCGGAGAGCTGATGGGCGACGTAGACAGCCCGCTGCGGGGGATGTCGAGCTGGGACTTCGCCTGCATCGCCGCTGAGATCTACGCGGCCGAGGGCGTCTCGGTGTGGCTCCCCCCGGGGCCCGATCACCCGGTGAGCACGCCCGAGCTGAGCTTCGCCATCCGGCACCTGGGCGCCGACGCCGGGCTGAACGTCAGCGCGTCGCACAACCCGCCCGACGACAACGGCGGCAAATTCTACAACGCCGAGGGCGGCCAGGAGGTCCCGCCGCGGGACGAGCAGATGGCGAACCTCGTGGCGGCGGCTGGCCCGGTGCGGCGGATGCCCCTCGCCGAGGCCCGCGCGTGTGAGCGGGTGCGGGAGACTCCCCAGGCTGTGTGGGACGCCTACCAGGTGGCCAACGTAGCATGCAGCCTCGACCCCTCCGCGCGATCGGCGAGGGTGGTGTTCACGGCGCTGCACGGCACCGGTCGGCGCACAGTGCTGCCCGTGCTGCGACGCGCGGGCTTCGAGGCGTTGTTGGAGCCTACACAGGCCGAGTATGACTCTGCGTTCTCTGCGGTGCCGTTCCGGGTGCCCAACCCCGAGCAGCCCCGCAGCATGGACGCCGCCGTGGCGCATGCCGAGGCCAACGGCGCCGATCTGGTGATGGCCTGCGATCCCGACGCCGATCGGCTGGGTCTGATGGCGCGCGCGCCTGCACCCCCAGCCGAGCGACTGGCGTTTCTTCACCGGCAACGAGCTGGCCGCGCTGATCGCCCACCACGCGCTGCGCGGCCGCTCCGCCGGTGGTACGCCGCTGGTGATCAAGACCGAGGTCACGTCGCGTCTCATCACGAAGGTCGCGGCGCTGCACGACGCGCAGACCATCGGGCACCTGATGGTGGGCTTCAAGTACATCGGCGAGGGGCTTGCCGCGCTGGAGGAGCGAGGAGAGTTCGCGGGCGTGAAGGCGACGCTGGCCGACTTCGTCCTGGGCGCCGAGGAGTCCCACGGGGTGTTGGTGACCCCCGCCGTGCGCGACAAGGACGCCGCCGGGGGCGCGCTGCTGCTGGCCGAGCTCGCCAGCGCCGAGAAGGACGCCGGCCGCACGCTGGTCGACACCCTCCGCGGGCTGTGGGAGCGGGTGGGCTACGTCCACAACGAGCTGTCCAGCGTGATCATGCGGGGCGCGGTGGGCCGCGCGCGCATCCAGGACATCCAGGCCGCGCTGCGCGCCGAGCCGCCCACACAGATCGCCGGACGGCGGGTCACGGCGTTCTACGATCGACAGGACGAGGCCGGACCGCTCGGGCCCCTGCGCTCCGGGACCGACCGCGCCAGCCGAGACGTGCTGGTGTTCGAGCTGGAGGGCGACGCCCGGCTGGTGCTGCGGCCCAGCGGCACCGAGCCCAAGAGCAAGGTCTACGCCGAGGTGGTGGTGCCGCCGACAGACGACCTCGGGGCCGTAGTGGCGCAGGCCCGCTCCGAGTGCCAGGAGCTGGCCCGCGGGCTGGTGACCGAGATGCTGGCGCGGATCGACATGCGCCCGCCGCCCTGGGTGCTCGCTATCAGCGATCTGGTGAGCATCGAGGAGAAGCTGCGGTTCGCTGCCGAGACGATGCCGGCGTTGCTGAATCGCCTCGACTCAGCAGACACCGAAGGCGCAGAGACAGGAGATGTCGGAGCGTGGCTGGAGGGTCAGCTCGCTGGGCTGGGGTCCGGCGGTCGGGCTCTGGTGGCAACAGGCGTGGCGGCGTTCATCGCCGATGAGAGTCCCGGGAGCGCCTCTGAGTTGGCGGGCCTGTTCGGTCTCGCCCATGCGTGACCATGGACCGTGGCTCGTGGGACCGTGGCTCGGTCGTCTCGTGGTTCGTGAAACCGTGAAACCGTGAAACCGTGAAACCGTGAAACCGTGAAACCGTGAAACCGTGTTGCCGGGTGACCGCGTGACCGCGTGACCACGGAAGCACGGAAGCACGGAGCCACGGAAGCGCGGAGCCACGGACCCGCGAGACCTCGTTTTCGCGAGACCACGATCCACGTGACCGCGATCCACGTGACCGCGATCCACGTGACCACGATCCACGTGACCGCGATCCACGTGACCACGATCCACGAGACGACCGAGCATCGAGTCAGGAGCATTCGCTGACGACCAGGCCTCCTGGCCCACTGGTGCTGTGTCCGCCGTGGAGGATTGGGCACGGGAGACCAGCCCCAGCACAATCCCCGAGCACCAGTCTCCAGCACCAGCCCCTACAAACAGGACAGCCCGCCTACTCACCCAACAAACCAACCGATCCCGATCACAAACGCCGCAACCCCAACCGGCACCCCCACCCACGCCCCCTTCACCCGCCGATTCAGCCGAGCGAGCTCCGCGGGATCCGCAGCCCGCCGATGCCGCGCCACCACGAGCCCGACGCAGTACACATTCACCCCGACCGCGACCAGCCCGCAGCCCATCTTGAACAGCAGCAGCGGCGTCGGCGGCCAGACACGCGCAGCCAGCAGCCCCCCGGTCAGCAGCACGCCGCACAGGACAGGCAGCTCGATCAGGAGGTCGATCCAATAGTGCAGCGTCGCTGAGAACCGCTGCTCCTCCTCGGTCCGCACCGCGAACTCGACGACGGTCTCGGCGGCCACCACCCCGCCCCACAACCCGATCAGCAGAAGGTGGGTCAGCTCGAGCGCGCTCATCGGAGCCTCCGGGGACAGCGCGGCAGGGCCATCCGAACCGCTCAATCCAACCGAACGAGGACGTGAAAGCCCAGCGGCGTCTCGACCACGTCACTGACTCCGCCAGGCGGAAGCGCGAACGCGACGTTCTCGAACGTCGGCATCATCTGCCCGCGCTGGAAGTACCCCAGATCGCCGCCGCGGGTGCCGGTGGGCCCGTCCGAGAAGTCCCGCGCGACGTCCGCCACCGGCGAGCCCGCGCGGAGGAGCCCCAGCGCCTGCGAGGCCCGCTCCCGAGCCTCATCGCGGCTGCGGGTCGCCTTCGAGCGCTGCCCACCAGCCCACTGGACCAACACGTGGGCGATCCGGACCTCCTCCAGCGCGACCCGCTGAATCACGTGGAACCCGAACGCCGTCTCCACCACGTCGGTGATCTCACCTGTCGCCGTGGAGAACGCCGCGCGCTCGAAGAGCGGCACCATGGCGCCCCGGGGGAACGGCCCCAGATCGCCGCCGCGCGGGCCCGAAGGACCGTCTGAGTATTCCTGAGCGAGGACAGCGAAATCGGCGCCGTCCGCGAGCTGCGACCGGACCTCAAGAACGCGCCGCCAGGCCTCGGCCCGAGAGCGGCGCAGCCGCTTGTCCGCTCCCTCGCTCCCGCTCCACGCCACCAGGATGTGCCGCGCCGCGATCCGCTCCGGCATGCCGGGTGGGATCGCCTCGGGGATCCAGCCGTTCACGTCGTCGGGGACGCTCCCTCGCGCCGGGACATCGACCTGCGCGGGCGCGATCTCCGGCTCGGCAACCTCTAGCGGGGGGGCCGCCGTCTCAGGCGCGACCTCGACCGGAACCTCCGCGGGATCAGCCTCCTGTGGTGTAGAGACCGACCCACAGCCGCCCCCGCCGAGCAGCAGGGCTCCGACCGCGCAGGTCGTGGTCAGCGGGACGATGAAGGAAGCAGAGGATCTCACGGTAGCTCGGGGTGTGGTATCGCAGGTCGATGATCCCCCTCCTCCTTACCCTGACGGCCACCACTGCGGCAGCCTCCGAGCGCCCGCCGGCTGATGTCCCCCCCGTACACAGCCTGCTCGAGGAGACCCCGCCAGAAGAGACCCCGCCCCTACAGACTCTGACAGAAGCGGAGCCACCTGAAGCAGCACTGCCCGAAGAGACACTGCCCGAAGAGACACTGCCCGAAGAGACACTGCCCGAAGAGACACTGCCCGAAGAGACACTGCCCGAAGAGACACTGCCCGA